>NZ_JBKFTN010000011.1:0-202591 GCF_050432945.1 Pseudomonas sp. 18173 | reverse complement strand
TTCAAGTTGCCGACGCAGATCTTTGTGGGGGAGAGCGATGCCTCAACAGCTGCTGCGCGAAGCGGCAGGTCTGGTTGAGATGAACATTTCTCCGGAAACCGTGCGTATGCACCGCAAGAACGTGTATTTGAAGTTGGAGGTAGGGGCGCAGTCGGAGTTGTTGTTTGCGTTGTTTATCGAGTGGCCGCGTAAGCATTGAGAGTCAAAAGATCGTAGCCTGTGGCAGCTCCTACCGGGGNTGCACCGCAAGAACGTGTATTTGAAGTTGGAGGTAGGGGCGCAGTCGGAGTTGTTGTTTGCGTTGTTTATCGAGTGGCCGCGTAAGCATTGAGAGTCAAAAGATCGTAGCCTGTGGCAGCTCCTACCGGGGATGCATTCCCCTGTGGGAGCGGCGGTGCGGCGATCCGACTTGCTCGTAAAGGTGGTGTTGGAGCCACCACAAAAGTAGCGACTACCTCTGTCCATACAAAATCACGGCCGCCCTTAATTTGTCCCGGCCAAAGCTGCACATCTTCTCGAACTCCCCATGGCTGACCGGCAGGTGCTGGCAGTCCATGGCCTGGCGATGCTGGCTGTGGTCCACATCGGGATCGTGCAGGTAGACAAATTCTTCATCGCAATCGGTCACCATCACCCAGTGCGGCGATTTGGAGCGGGTCAGGCGATAACTACTGATCAGTACCAACGGCTGCCCGCCATGCTCCAGCAGTTGTGGAAGATTCAGTGGCCCGCCGATCTCGCACACGACGTCACTGGCAAGCAGCTGCGCGGTGAACGCTTCGTGCACCAGACGCATTACGTCTTTTTTATGCTCATCGCGCACCCCGTCAAGGAACAACGGCCCGGTCATGCTCAGTTGCAGGTGCACCCGAAACCCGCGGCGCCAGGCTGCCAACGCCAGGCCTTGCGGGCTGCAGCCACCGTGGCCGGAGGTCATGAACACGGTGGTTGCCTCGCGCCAGATTTGCAGTTCTTCACGGCGCTCCAGCAAACGCCCACGCTGCAACGCGCCCATGGCCATGAGCAGGCACGCCGGTCCGCAGGTGAATTCGGTGGTCTGTGGGTAGTAGGGCACTTGAATGTTGCGTGATTCGCGGTGCTGGAGGATGCGTTTTTCCAGGCGCAACGCATCGGCGTGGTCCTGATAGTAGTCGTGGATCAGGGCAAAGCGCCGGTAACCGTTACGTTCATACAAGGCAATTGCCGCCGGATTGTCGATACGCACCTCCAAACGCAAATAGGCGCAATCGTGTTCCAGGGCAATGGCTTCGGCGCGATCGAGCAACAACTTGCCGAGGCCATTGCCCCGCGCTTGAGCCGCAATGGCAATCGAATACAGACGTGCCAGCGACGTACCCCGATGGAAAAGTACCACGGCGTAACCCAGCAGATGCTCACCACGCTGGGCCACGAGCAGTTGCCCGTTGGCGCGGCTGATCATCCATTGAAAGCTACGGTTGTTGAGCCGGTCGGTGGTAAAGCATTGCTCTTCAAGTTGCAGCAGTGCGGGTAAGTCTTCTATTACCGCCAAACGCAAAACTGTATTCATGCTGACCGCCGTAAAAGTTGCGTAACGAAACGAGACTTTAAAAAAAGTTCGTGCTTAATAGGAAAGGTCTTGTTCTTCAACGGATCAATCACTATGTCAGCGGTACAAGGTCATTGGCGCGAAGTATCCGAGCAAACTTTGCCGACAGCAATCACTTCGGCAACTTATTTAAATGATTCGAATAAAACTTCCAGCCAGTTGATTATCATCGTCGAACGCAAGGAAGACTGGGCTAACTATTTCCCCAGCGAGGACATCGTCACGGCCCAGGAATATCTGGAAAAAACTCGCGACAATGAGCAGGGCAAGCGTGCGCAGGTCATCAACCTGTGCCGTAGCTACAAGTACCTGGGGCACGGTTATTACTGCTCGCTGCTGGCTGAAGCACGTGGGCACAAGGTCATTCCGTCGGTGCGAACCATCAGCGAACTGACCCGCAAATCCCTTTACGGTCTAGCGCTTGACGACCTGGATAAAACCCTGGAAAAAGCCCTCAGTCATCATGCTTACAGCGACACCGAAGGGTTTACCCTGACGTTGTATTTCGGCAAGACCAATATCGAGCCTTTGCAGGATCTGGCCAGGCAATTATTTGAAGTGTTTGCCTGTCCAATATTGTTGGTTGAGTTTCGCCGAACTAACGGCTGGCATATCGAAGGCATCAAATCCGGTGCGTTGCACAAGCTGCGGGAGGATCAGGAAGATCAATTTGCAAACGCCCTCGACAGTTTCAGTCGCAAGATCTGGCGCCTGCCGCGCTCGCGACGGCTGGCTCGCTACGACCTGGCCATCCTGCATGATCCACAGGAAGCCTTGCCACCGTCGAATGCCAAGGCGCTGGACAACTTCGTCCGGGTCGGCAGGGCGCTGGGTATCGACGTCGAACTGATCGAGCGCAAGGACTACGCACGGATTGCCGAATACGACGGTTTGTTGATCCGTGAGACCACCAGCGTCGACAACCATACTTATCGCTTCGCCAAGAAAGCCGAGAGTGAAGGGCTGGTGGTGATGGACGACCCGACGTCGATTCTGCGCTGCACCAACAAGGTGTATCTGACTGACCTGCTCAAGAGTCATCAACTGGGCATGCCCGCCACTGAAATCCTCTACAAGGAGCGACCGGAAGACTTTGAGCGGGTTGGCGAACGACTGGGTTTTCCGCTGGTGTTGAAAATTCCCGACGGTTGTTTCTCCCGGGGCGTGATCAAGGTCGAAAGCCAGCAAGCCTTGCTCGAAGCCACCGCCGAACTGTTCGAGCACTCGGTACTGTTATTGGCACAGGAGTTCTTCTACACCGAGTACGACTGGCGCATCGGTGTACTCAACCGCAAACCGATCTTTGCCTGCCAATACTTCATGTCCAAGGGCCACTGGCAAATTTACAACCACAAGGCCAAGGGCCAGGACATCAACGGTGAATGCCGCACCCTGGCGGTTCACGAAGCGCCTCGGGCAGTGGTGGAACTGGCCGTCAAAACCGCCAACCTGATCGGCGATGGTCTCTACGGAGTCGACCTCAAGCAGTCCGGTGACAAAGTGGTGGTGATCGAGGTCAACGACAACCCGAACATGGACGCCGGCATCGAAGACGCCTATTTACAGGATGATCTGTATTCACTGGTGCTGGAAGAGTTCGTCCGCCGCCTGGAGCTCAAACGTCGCGGTCAGGCCTGGTGAGCGATCAATGATCAAGAGTTTCCAATTGGCTCACGGCGCACTGCACGCCGTTGAGCGCCTGGACGCCGACGTCATGCTGTTCAGCAATCCCGATGTCGCCGAGCGCGACCTGCTGCACAGTCACTTCAAACTCGATGAGCACGCATTGGCCTCGGCGCTGGACCCTGATGAGGTGTCGCGCATCGAGTTCCATCCCGACAACCTGTTCCTGATCTGGAAGCGTCCGGACAGTTACTCGGGCGCCGACAGCCTGGGGTTCCAGGTGTCCTCTTGTGGCCTGCTGTTTTCTCCGGGTCGGTTGCTGGTGATCGCCACCGATGACGCACCGCTCAACGGGCTCGGCAAACGTCAGGCGCTCAATTCACCGCTGGATGTCTTGCTCGACCTGCTGTTCAACAATATTCATCATTACCTGGGGCACTTGAAGGTCATCAAGCTGATCGCCCGGGAATTGCAGCAGAAATTCAACGCCTCGATGCAAAACCAGCATCTGATCCAGATGTTCAACCTCAGCGAAAGCCTGATTTATTACATCAACGCGATTCACAGCAATGGCGCCGTCCTGACCCGACTGCGCAATCACGCGCAAAAGCAGTGTTTCAGCGCCGAGGCCATCAGCCTGATAGATGACCTGATCATCGAAAACAACCAGTGTTACAAACAGGCGGAAATCTATTCGACGGTGTTCTCCGGACTGATCGACGCCCGGGGCAACCTGATGAACAACAGTATGAACAACCTGCTGCGCAAGCTGACGTTGATCAACGTGGTGTTTCTGCCATTGAACCTGCTGGCGAGCATCGGCGGTATGTCCGAGTTCAGCATGATGACGGCGGGAACACCGTGGTGGGTTTCTTACCCCTTGCTGCTGTCGGCGATGATGATCGGGGCGGGGGCGATGGTGGTGGGCCTCAAGCGCCTGGCGAGGTGATGGCGGTTTCAATGTCACCATAGGGGGGCGGGTGATGTTTGCCATTGACTTGCCACCACCGCCCGGCTAATTTCGAGCCATGACTTCCTCCGTATTGCGCTGCCAGCCAAGCATTATTACCGCCATTCCTCATTTGGCGGGCTAGCTCACGACTGCAGCACCCAACCCGCCCTGGAGGCGGGTTTTTACTTTCTGTCTCCCGAGCCCCGATCAACGTCAGGAGACGACGATGAGTTTTACAACCGATCAGCAAGCCTTGCTTGAACGCTACGTCAAAAAGATCCTTGCCGCGCCGGTGTATGAACTGGCGGTGCGCACGCCGTTGCAACCGGCGCCGGCCTTGTCTGAAACCTTGGGCAACCAGGTCCTGCTCAAGCGCGAAGACTTGCAACCGACCTTTTCCTTCAAGATCCGCGGCGCCTACAACAAGCTGGTGCAACTGAGCGAGGCGCAAAAGGCGCGCGGCGTGGTCACGGCTTCTGCCGGCAATCATGCGCAGGGCGTGGCCCTGGCTGCGCGGGAACTGGGAATCAACGCCACCATCGTCATGCCCTGCACGACGCCGCAACTGAAGGTGATCGGGGTGCGCAGTCGCGGCGCTGATGCGGTATTGCACGGGGAAAGCTTTCCGTTTGCACTGGCCTATGCGTTGGGTCTGGCCGAGGAAACCGGTCGCACCTTTGTTTCGCCCTTCGACGATCCCGAGGTGATCGCAGGCCAAGGCACGGTGGCCATGGAAATCCTGCGCCAGCACCAAGGTCCGCTGGATGCGATCTTCGTACCGGTGGGAGGCGCAGGGTTGATCGCGGGAATCGCCGCCTACGTCAAATACCTGCGGCCGGAGGTTCGCATCATCGGCGTCGAATCGGAGCATTCCGCGTGCCTGCAAGCCGCGTTGCTGGCCGGTGAGCGAGTTGTCCTGCCCAGCGTCGGCACTTTCGCCGACGGGGTGGCGGTGGCGCAGATCGGCGCATATGGATTTGAGGTCTGCCGGTTTTGCGTCGATGACGTAGTGACCGTCAGCAATGATGAACTTTGCACCGCAATCAAGAATATCTACGACGATACCCGCTCGATCACTGAACCTTCCGGAGCATTGGCGGTGGCGGGGATCAAGAAGTACGTGGCACGGAGCGGGGTTCGCGGTCGAACCCTGGTCGCCATCGATTCAGGGGCCAACATCAACTTCGACAGCCTGGGGCATGTGGCCGAGCGCGCCGCGTTGAGTGGCGCCCCGGCGTGACGCTTGTGCAGGCGGATGCCGATAGGCTACGCCTGATAAGCGGATTATTCCTGAATGGCTTTCTCGACCTTGGCCGACGCCGACCAGATCCGGTAGCGCACTTCGATGTCCTTGGGTACGTACAGCACGAGGGGCAGCTTGCTGTTGTACCGCAGCAGGAAGCCGTCACCGACCACCGGTACGAACGCCTGTTTGCTCGAGCCTTGCGGACAGGCCATCAGCGTGCTCATCGGGCCAATGACTTTGTCCAGGCGATAGAACGGGTAGCCCCAACCTTCGAGGTTCTTCTCCTCGAGGATGCCGCCCAGGCGCGGGTGATTGCAGTCTGCAGTCATTGTTTTGCCGGCCAGGATCTCGACCTGGAAGTCGTCTTCCCGGGTCTGTGGCGCGAGGTGAATCACCTGGCGGGTAAACCCGCTTTCGGCCTTCGGATAGGGCGCGGTTTCTTCGAGTTTGGCGGCGTGCGCCACGCCGGCAAGCCCCAGTGCGAATAGCGCTACGCCAGCGTTAACGGTCAAAGAATTCATGATGCCTCCTTGCTTGAAGTGAAGGGCGGCATTTTCACTGCCGTGTGCAGTGAATGCAAACCCGTGGCTCCCGGTGTGCAAATTGCAGGGCTGCCAAGGGCAATTATTGCAAACTGCATGGCAGGTTTTGCACATGACTTGCCTAAACCCTTGAAATGCCGATGAGCTGCACAGCGAATTTCAGGGCATGTTTTATGCTGTAGCTGTCCTTGAAACTTGCCGGGATTTCACAGGAGCGAGTATTGACCGTTATTGGCAGTCTCACAAAGGAGGGAGTCGCCATGTTTCTTTCTGCCCTGGAACTTCGCAACATCATCGAAAGCAGTTTTCTACCCAAGCGCTGCCAGTGCACGCTGTCACCGGATCTGTCGATGACCGTCAAGGTCTATGCCGACGGGCAAACCGATCACCTGGATCTATTGGTCAGCGGTATCGATGCCTCCGGGCTCAATGGCTGCCGGGAAATAAACGAGTTGATAGCCCAACTGCGTTCCAGACAGCACCCCATAGAGGTCGAGCCGCACTCGATGCCGGGCAAGGCACTTTAACCTGCTGTTTCGAGTTCCACCGATACGCGCCGGGTCTGGAAGAACGCCAGGCCCAGCGCCAGTTCAAGCCCGACGGCCAACAAGATGCCTGGCCCGACATTGCCGTTGAGCCATTCGCCAAAACCCAGTACGGCCAACCCCCAGCAGCCGACGACGAAACCGAGGCTCAGTGCATTGCGGGTTGCGCAAGGGGGGCTGTTGCGAACCAGATAAGAGATCACGCTGAACGTCGCGAACAGCACGGCGATGCGTCGGGCGACCAACTGCGCCGCCAGTGAAAATTCGATATCCCAGAATGGCAGCAGCCATTGCGGTGCCAGGCCCCAGAGCAAGCTCAGCAAAAGACACAAGACGGCGGTACACGTGGACAGGGTGCGGAACGACAACTGCATGGCCAATCCTTGCGGGCAGTGAGGGAGGCGCTAGAGCATAGCGCCTCGACTCTCTGAGGAATACCGCCGGATGCGAAATCAGACGTTTCGGTCAGCCTTGGTTCTCGCAGGCGTCGGAAAGTTTACGGTAGGTGATTTCTGCGGGTTGTCCCCTGTCATCGATGTACTTCATGTCGGCCTTCACCACTTTGCATTCCAGAGTGTCGGGCTCGGTCAGTGAAATCACTTTGCTGACATGCAATGGCATGCCGTAGTGATAGGGCACGGCTTGAGAGGCAGTGGTGTCATTGGCCTGGGCCAGGCCGGCAAACGCGGTGCAGGCGAGGGCGGCGGTAACCAGCAAGGTGCGAGTGTTCATCAGCGATCTCCGGTGCGGACGGAAAGTCAGTTCGATGTGTGGCTTGTCGAACCTGCCGCACTGGGCGTCAGAACAGTCTGAGGGCGTGCGGACCAGTGAAGTGTTGGACCGCACGGTTAAGCGAGGGTTAACCCGGCTGAACGCCGCCTGTCGCGGTTGCGCGATCCTGTGTATTAGTTAAGACCATCGGGCGCCTGATAGAAAGTCATCGCGAGCAGGCTCGCTCCCACAATACTGTAGGAGCGAGCTTGCTCGCGATGAGGCCCTTGAATTCAGCGCAGATCCAACTGCTGCCGATAAGGCAGATCCGGCCCGGTCTTGCTGCACGTCAACGCCGCCGCCTGCACCGCGAACTTCAGCATGCAATCAATCTGCTCACGGCCAAGCTGCTTCACACCTTCCACCGTATCCAGCTGCTGTTCGGTCAGCCAGGTAATCAACGCCGCCTGAAAGGTATCGCCCGCGCCCACGGTGTCGGCGATTTTCACCGAACGGGCGGGAGCCGACCACGAACCATGAGCCCGGCTGAACACGGTCGCGCCTTCACCGCCCCGGGTCAGGAACACCAACTGGCAGCGGTGCTGCAACCAGCCCTCGATCACCTGCGCCGGGTCCTGGCCGGGATACAACAGATGCAGGTCCTCGTCGCTGACCTTGATCAGGTCAGCCAGTTCTACCAGCGTCGCGATCCGCTTGCGCCACAGTTCAATGTCCGGCTCCGGGTTCAGGCGTACGTTCGGATCAAGGCTGATCAGGCGCTTGCCGCTTTCCCGGCGCACCAATGCCAACAGTGTGTCGGCAATCGGTTGCACCACCAGTGAGAACGAGCCGATATGCAGGCCGCGTACCTCAGGCCCGAGTGTCGGCAGGTGCTCCGGTTTCAATTGGCGATCCGCGCAGCCTTCGCCACGAAAGCTGTACTGGGGCGAGCCATTGGCCCCGACCGCGACCATCGCCAGGGTGGTCGGTGCGGCGAAATCCAGCAGGAAGTCCTGGCGCACACCTTCATCTTGCAGCACTTGCAACAGGCGCCGGCCCAGGTAATCGGTAGACAGACCGGCCAACAGCGCCGCGTCCACGCCCAACCGGCGCAATCCCACTGCCACGTTGAACGGCGAGCCGCCGGCAATGGCTTTGAAATTCACTTTGGACGCAATACCACTGGCATCGTTTTCACTGAAAAAATCGAACAGCGCTTCGCCACACACCAGGTACATAGTCGTTCACTCTTCAAATTGGGTTGCGACATGCTGTCGATAGCGTTCATACGCCTGCTGACAGGCTTGCACATTGTCGGCGACCGGCAGGGTTTCACTGGCGGCGTCGAGTTTCACGCAGCGGTCGCACAAGTCCGCCAGGCTTTCTTCGCGCCCGTTGGCCCGGGATACGCACCAGGCCGCCTGGATTGCTGCACCGAGGGCCGCGGCCTCGCTTTGTCCGGTGCAGATCACCGGCGTGTTCATGGTGTCGGCGACGATTTGCCGCCAGACCGCACTTTTCGAACCGCCACCGATCAGGCAGATGCTGCGGCTTTGTAAGCCATTGTGGCGTAGCAGGTCCAGTCCGTAACGCAATCCGAATGTCGTGCCTTCGACCACCGCGCGGCACAGGTTGGCCCGGGTCAGGTTGGTCATGGTCAAGCCCGACAGGCTCGCGCTGGCATGGGGCAGGGCGGGTACCCGTTCACCATTGAAGAACGGCAGCATGCTCATACCGTCGGCACCGATCGGCGCACTGGCAACGAGCGCATTGAACTGATCGATGTCGAGGTCCAGCAGGTCACGAATCAATCCGGTGGCATTGGTCAGGTTCATGGTGCAGATCAACGGCAGCCATCCACCGCTGGAGGAACAGAACGTGGCAACCGCAGGATCCGCAGCGACGTTCGGCCGATCGGCATAGGCATACACCGTGCCGGACGAACCGAGGCTCATGGTGATTGCGCCGGGCTGGATGTTGCCGGTGCCGATGGCGCCCATCATGTTGTCGCCACCACCGCTGGACACCAGTGCCTGCGGGTTGATGCCCAGGTGTTCGGCAATGCCCGGCACAATCGTGCCGACCGCCTGGTGGGCATCGATCAGCTCTGGCAGGGCAGCTTGCAGGCGGCCGCTCGGGTCTATGTCACGCAACAATTGCACATCCCACTGGCGCGTGCGCACATTGAAATACCCGGTGCCCGAGGCATCACCGTACTCGCTGCAGCTGCGGCCGGTGAGCCAATGGTTGAGGTAGTCGTGAGGCAGCAAAATGCGGGCGATGCGGGAAAACACCTCGGGATGCTGCTCTTTGGTCCATAACAGTTTGGACAGGGTATAGCCCGGCGCGATGACCACGCCGAGGCGCTCCAGCGAAGCCTTTTCGCCACCCAGATGGGCCAGCAGGCGCTCGTTCTCAGGGGCGGTTTCGGTGTCGCACCAGAGTTTGGCCGGGCGCAGCACCTTGCCATGCTCGTCGAGCAGCACCAGGCCGTGTTGCTGGCCGGAGACGCCAATGCCGAGGATCGACTGGCCGTCGGCGTTGGCCGCGAGCAAGGCGCGGCGGGTGGCGCTGGCGAAGGCTTCCAGCCACTGCCGGGTGTCCTGTTCGCGGCGGCCATTGGCAGCGCTGATCAGGCTGTGGCTGGCAGCGCCCTGGCCGAGCACCTCACCACTGGCCGCATCGAGGATGATGGCTTTGGTGCCCTGGGTACCGCAGTCGATGCCGAGGAAGAGTGGTCGGGTTGTCATGCAGGATCCTTGGTCGTCAGTTCGATACAAGTCTGGATTGAGTTTCACCGGTGCCTGTCAAACCGCCTTCGCGAGCAAGCCCGCTCCCACAAGGAACACCAAACCCTGTGGGAGCGGGCTTGCTCGCGAAGGCGGCAGCAGCTCTACCGCAGGACTTACGCCAACACCCGCTCCAGAGTCCGCGACACCCCCACCTCGCGCAAACTGTTGCAACACCACTCGAACGCCGCGACAAACTCCGGCGAGCGCGAAATAGCCGTGCCAAAAATCTCCTCGACTGCCAACAAACGCTGGGTAATCAGCACATCATCGGCCACCAGCGCCTGGCAGAACGCCGCCCGCGGGTCCGCAATCGTGTAGGTCTCGCCTTGCTCATCCACGCCCTTGAGATACAGCGCCCACGCCGCCACCACCAGCGCCGCGCGTCGAGTCTCGCGGCCATCGGCGATCAGGCGGTTGATGGTGGGGACGGTGAACTTCGGAAACTTTGACGAACCGTCCGAACAAACCCGCTCAAGCTGATCGGCAATCGCCTGATTGGAGAAGCGCGCCACCAGGGTGTCTTTGTACTCGGTCAGGTCAATTCCCGGCACCGCCGACAGTTGCGGTGTCACGTCCAGGTCCATGTAGGCGCGCACGTAGCGCACGAACAGCGGGTCGTTCATGGTTTCGTGGACGAAACGGTAACCCTTGAGGAACCCCAGGTACGTCAGCGCCAGATGACTGCCGTTGAGCAGCTTGATCTTCATTTCTTCGTAGGGCGTAACGTCGTCGGTGAACTGCACGCCGACCTTTTCCCAGGCCGGGCGGCCATTGACGAACTTGTCTTCCAGCACCCATTGCACGAACGGTTCGCAGACCACCGGCCAGGCATCGTCCACCCCGTGGCTGTCGGCCAGTTGCAGGCGGTGCTCGGTGCTGGTCATCGGGGTGATGCGGTCGACCATGGCGTTGGGAAAGCCCACGTTGCGCTCGATCCAGTCCCGCAGTTCGGCATCGCGCAACGCGGCGAACGCCAGCAAGGCCTTGCGGGTGACGGAGCCGTTGTGCGGCAGGTTATCGCAGGACATCAGGGTAAATGCCGGCGTACCCGCCGCCCGGCGTTTGGCCAGTGCGGCGCAAAGGAAACCGAACACGGTTTTCGGCGTGTCGGGGTGCGCCAGGTCATGCTGGATCTGCGGTAGATGTGCCATGAACTCACCGCTACTGTCGTCGATGCAGTAGCCGCCTTCAGTGATGGTCAGCGAGACGATGCGGATCTCCGGGCTGGCCAGTTTGTCGATCAACGCCTGCGCGCCGTCTTCAGCCAGCAGCATGTCGCGCACGGCCCCGATCACACGGACTTGGGTGTCGTCGCCATCGCCCAGCTCGAACAGGGTGAACAGGTAGTCCTGATCCTTGAGATCGTCACGGGCACGGCGGTCCTCGACGCGCAAGCCGGCGCCACAAATGGCCCAGTCCAGTCCTTCTCCGGTGTTCATCAGCGCATCGGTGTAAAACGCCTGGTGAGCGCGATGGAAACCACCGACGCCGATGTGTGCGATACCCTGGCGGGTCTCGCCCAACGTATAGGCGGGCAGGGCCACTTCGGGGGCGAGGCGGTTGAGGTTGTGTTGGTTGAGTTTCATCGCGAGCTCTCTGAAGTCAGGCAGCAATGCGCAACGGGCGGGTCAACGCCATGCCGTCGGCATCGAACAAATGGCAGTGTTGCGCGTCTAGGTGCAGGCTCAGGGTTTCACCGTAGCGGCTGGCCAGATCGCCGCGCACACGCAGGGTCAGGGGTTCACCGGACGAAGTCAGGACGTGGCAGAACGTGTCGCTGCCCAGGCGTTCGCTGACATCGGCGGTGACCTGCAAGGTGCAGTCGCCGGGTTTGGCCAGTTCCAGATGCTCCGGGCGAATGCCCAGCGTCACCGCACCGCCGACGCTCAGACGGCCGCCGCTCAACGGCAGGCTGATGCGGGTTCCGGCGTCCAGTTGCACTTCGCAGCCCTGGCTGTCGGTGCGGGTGACCTTGCCCTTGAGAAAGCCCATTTTCGGCGTGCCCAGAAACCCGGCGACAAACAGGTTGGCCGGCTGGTGATACAGCTCAAGTGGCGAGCCGACCTGCTCGACCTTGCCGCCATTCAACACGACGACCTTGTCCGCCAGGGTCATGGCCTCGACCTGGTCGTGGGTCACGTAGATCATGGTCGCCTGCAGTTCCTTGTGCAGCCGCGCCAGCTCCAGGCGCATCTGCACGCGCAGGGCGGCATCGAGGTTGGACAGCGGTTCGTCGAACAGGAAGATTTTCGGGTTGCGCACGATGGCCCGGCCAATCGCCACGCGCTGGCGCTGGCCACCGGACAGTTGCTTGGGCTTGCGCTCCAGCATCGGCCCCAGCTCAAGGATGCGCGCCGCTTCGCTGACCTTTTTTTCCACTTCGGCTTTCGCCACACCGGCAAGATCCAGGGCGAACGACATGTTCCTGCGCACGCTCATGTGCGGGTACAGGGCATAGGTCTGGAACACCATCGCCAGATCGCGCTTGGCCGGGCTCACTTCGGTGATGTCGCGGCCATCGAGTTCGATGGTGCCGCCGCTGACTTCCTCCAGCCCTGCGATAAGACGCAGCAGGGTGGATTTGCCACAGCCCGAAGGGCCGACGAAAACCACGAATTCCTTATCGTTCACTTCCAGGTCGATGCCCTTGATGATGGAAAAGCCTTCGAAGCCTTTTTGCAGATTCTTGATTCTCAGGTTGGCCATGGTGATGGGCCTCCGTTTTCGTTATTCGGTTGAACCTGTAGGAGCGAGCCTGCTCGCGATGGGCTCACAGGCGACGCGTTTCTTCAGGCAGCACGCGTTATCGTTCACGTCCATCGCGAGCAGGCTCGCTCCCACATGGGTTGCCATAGCAGTGGTTTTCATTTCACAGCGCCAAACGACAGGCCGCGCACCAGTTGTTTCTGGCTGATCCAGCCGAAGATCAGGATCGGCGCACAGGCCAGGGTCGAGACCGCCGACAACTTGGCCCAGAACAACCCTTCGGGGCTCGAATACGAGGCGATCAACGCGGTCAGTGGTGCGGCTTTCGACGAGGTCAGGTTCAGCGACCAGAACGCCTCGTTCCAGCACAGGATCAGCGACAGCAGCACCGTGGACGCCAGGCCACCCTTGGCGATGGGCAGCAGCACCCGGAGCATTTCCTGCGCCAGCGTCGCGCCGTCCAGCCGGGCGGCTTCGAGGATGTCCCTGGGAATGTCCTTGAAGTAGGTGTAAATCATCCAGACCACGATCGGCAGGTTGATCAGCGTGTAGATCACGATCAGGGCAATACGCGTATCGAGCAGGCCGAAGCTCTTGGCCAGCAGATAGATCGGCATCAGTACCCCCACCGGCGGCAGCATCTTGGTCGAGAGCATCCACAGCAGCGTGCCTTTGGTGCGTTGGGTTTCGTAGAACGCCATGGAGTAGGCCGCGGGCACCGCAATCAGCAGGCACAGGGCCGTGGCGCTGAAGGAAATTACCACCGAGTTCCAGGCGAAACTGAAGTAGTCGCTGCGCTCGTTGATGTGCAGGTAGTTCTCCAGCGTCGGCATGAAAATCAACTGGGGTGGCGTGGCGAAGGCATCGATTTCGGTTTTGAAACTGGTCAGTACCATCCAGAAGATCGGGAAGAAAATCAGGATCGCGATGGCCCAGGCCAGCGTACCGAGCAGCAGGCTTTGCAAACGACGGGATTGTTGAAGAGTCATGGCAGGCCTCAGGCTTTGTCGGTCAGGTTTTTGCCGATCATCCGCACCAGGATGATCGCGGCGATGTTGGCGATGACCACGGCAATCAAGCCGCCCGCCGAAGCCATGCCGACGTCGAACTGCACCAGCGCCTGGTTGTAGATCAGGTAGGCGAGGTTGGTCGAGGCGTAGCCGGGGCCGCCGTTGGTGGTGGTGAAGATTTCGGCGAACACCGAGAGCAGGAAGATGGTTTCGATCATCACCACCACCGCAATCGGCCGCGCCAGGTGCGGCAAGGTCAGGTGCCAGAAGATCGCGACGGGCCCGGCACCGTCCAGGCGCGCGGCTTCCTTCTGTTCCTGGTCGAGGGACTGCATGGCGGTCATCAGGATCAGGATCGCGAAGGGCAGCCATTGCCACGAGACAATGATGATGATCGACAGCAGCGGATAGTGCGCCAGCCAGTCCACCGGCTGGGCACCGAACAGCTTCCAGACGTAGGCGAGAATCCCCGACACCGGATGGAAAATCAGGTTTTTCCAGATCAGCGCGCCGACGGTGGGCATGATGAAGAACGGCGAGATCAGCATCACCCGCACGATACCGCGACCGAAGAACTCGCTGGCCTCCAGCAAGGCACTGATCAGCACGCCGAACACCACACTGATCAGCAGCACGCTGCCCACCAGCAACAGGGTGTTGGTGGCGCCGGGCAGGAAGCCGGAATCGGTGAGGAAGTAGCTGAAGTTCTCCAGCCCGACGAATTCGTTTTCACCGGGGTTGAGCAGGTTGTAGCGGATCATCGAAAAGTAGAAGGTCATGCCCAGGGGGACGATCATCCACAGCAGCAACAACGCCACCGAAGGGCTGACCAGAAACCAGCCGGGGTTGGCCACGCGGCTGTTGCGCTGGGGTTGGACAATGTCCATGTGAGCTTTGGCAGTTGATGTATTCATGGCGATCAGAACCGTTTGATTACAGGCATATGAAGATCAACTGTGGGAGCGGGCTTGCTCGCGAAGAGGCCGGTACATCCGACACAACTTTTGCGATTGGAATGTCGCCTTCGCGAGCAAGCCCGCTCCCACATTGGATACGGGGTTACTTGGGATAACCCGCGCGCTTCATTTCGCGTTCAGTGGTTTGCTGGGCCGCCGCCAAGGCCTGGTCGACCGTGGTCTGGCCGATCAGTGCCGCAGAGAAGGATTTGCCAACCTGCGTACCAATGCCCTGGAACTCGGGAATGGTCACCAACTGAATACCGATGTAAGGCACCGGCCTGGCCCCCGGATTGCCCGGGTCCGCGGCCTTGAGCGACTCCAGCGTGACCCTGGCGAACGGCGCGGCGCTCATGTACGCCTCGCTGTAGGTGGAGGCGCGGGTGCCCGGCGGCACATTGGCGATGCCGTCTTTTTCCGCGACCAGCGCGCTGTATTCTTTGGACGTGGCCCAGGCACTGAAGGTTTTCGCCGCATCCTTGGCCTTGGAACTGGTCGGAATGGCCAGCGCCCAGGCGTACAACCAGGCCGACCCCTTGTCGGTGACTTGATGCGGCGCATAGGTGAAACCGACGTGATCGGCGACCTTGCTCTGGGTGGTGTCGGTGACGAACGAGCCGGCGACGCTGGCATCGACCCAGATCGCGCATTTGCCGCTGTTGAACAACGCCAGGTTTTCATTGAAACCGTTGCTCGAGGCGCCCGGCGGACCGGATTTTTTCATGGTGTCGACGTAGAAGCTCAGCGCGTTTTTCCACTCGGCTCCGGTGAATTCCGCTTGCCACTTTTCATCGAACCAGCGCGCGCCATAGGCGTTGGCAACGGTGCTGATCAACGCCATGTTCTCGCCCCAGCCGGCCTTGCCGCGCAGGCAGATGCCGTACTGTTCCTTGTCTTTGTCGGTGAGCTTGCCGGCGAATTCGCTGATCTGCTCCCAGGTCGGGCGCTCGGGCATGCTCAGGCCGGCATCCTTGAACAGGTCGGTGCGGTAATAGGTGATCGAGCTTTCGGCGTAGAACGGCAGGGCATACAGCGAGCCTTTGACCGACAGGCCTTCGCGCACTGAAGGGAACACATCGTCGAGGGCATAGCTTGCAGGCAGATCCTTCATCGGCTCCAGCCAGCCCTTGGCGCCCCAGAGTGCGGCTTCGTACATGCCAATGGTCAGCACGTCGAACTGTCCGCCCTGGGTGGCGATGTCGGTGGTCAGGCGCTGGCGCAGGACGTTTTCTTCGAGGACCACCCAATTGAGCCTGATGTCCGGATGCTCGGCCTCGAAGGTTTTCGAGAGCTTTTGCATGCGGATCATGTCGCTGTTGTTGACGGTGGCGATGGTCAGGGTCTGGGCACCAAGGCTGACGCTGCTGAGGGTCATGCAGGTGAGGGCAAGCAGGGCTTTTACCGAAGGTTGCATCGTGCACTCCTTTTCTGTGCCCGGTGGGTACAGAAGGACAGTTATTGTTTTTGTGTCTTCCGAAGGCAGGAAGAATGTGCACTGATTACATCCTTCAATGGAGGGCGAAACAAATCATCCGTCGCACTTCAATTGATACTTTTTTGCACTGGGCTTTAGGGCGCTAGACGCTGGGAAGGGCTTTTCAGCGAAGAAACGATATCGAATATGTACAGGTTTCAGGGCTTGAAAACAGGCCGCAAGCTGTGTGGACTATTTGAGGTTCTGCTCGGTCAACCGCTGCACCACCAACCGCCGGTAATGCGAAGGCGTCATGCCCTTGAGCTGCTGGAAGCGCCGGTTGAAGTTGGAAATATTGTTGAAGCCCGACTCGAAGCACACGTCAGTGACCGGCTTGTCGCCATCGGCCAGCAACTCGCAGGACTTGCTGATGCGTAGGCGATTGACGAACTCGATGAAATTGCGCCCGGTGGCCTGCTTGAATACGCGACTGAAATACGTCGGCTTCATGCCCAGGTGCTCGGCAACCTCTTCCAGCGGCAGCTCCCGGGCGTAATGGGCGAAGATGTAATCCACCGCGCGGTTGGTGCGATCGATGTTGTGCTCATCGGCCAGTTGTGGCGTCGTGGCGCCAGAGAGCAATTGGTAGTCGTCTGTGGCCGCGAGCAACTCCAGCAGAATGAAAAAGTGCCCGAGCCGGGTGATGCCGCTGGTATCGGCAATGCGCTGCATCAGGTCGCTCGCCTTGCCGATGGTGTGCTTGCAGCGAAACTCGATACCGTACTGCGCACGCTCCAGCAGCGGCGCCAGGGTCTTGAGTTCAGCGAAGACCTGATAGCCACTGTCGAACAACTCGTCGGTGAAATTGACCAGCATGTCGCGCTTGGCCACCACTTCGTCCTCGGCCACCTGGCTGATCCAGTTGTGGGGCAGGTTGGGGCCGGTCAGGAATAGGGTGTGCGGGTAGAAGTTGCCGATGTAGTCACCGATGAACACCTTGCCGGAACTGGCGACGATCAGGTGCAGTTCGTATTCCTTGTGGAAATGCCAGCGCACCAACGGGCAGGGGAAGCCATGCTGGCGATAGATGATGGACAACCCGTTGTGGTCGTCCATCAATTCGTAGGAAGGATCGGTGACTCTGGCAATACGGGGCATGTCGATACACTTTTCTTGTTATCGCGCCCTGATCATGCCTCTTGTGGGGTGGTTAATACCAGTTGTCGATGTCGCGAAACCTGACGGGAGCCTACTCGTCTTTCGGGACTATCCGGCTTTTCTGGCTCTCCTGGCATTTATCAGGCTCGCGCTACGGCAGTAGGAAACCAGTTGCGATTCCTCCATGAAATCGACATTGATAATATTGCACCTTTCGCTCCGGTCGTGGGTGGCGGGATCAAACCAGTTATCCAGTTCCTCATGGATATCGACGGGGCCTCCCAGCTTTTTGTAGCTCGTGGCGGACAGTGACCACAAGCGGGTGCGGGGAGGTGGCGCCTTCAACACGTTCATGATGTGCTGCTCCAGTTCCTGGACATTTGTGTCGCCAATCCCGCTCCATTTGTGTTCGATTTTCCTGCAGAACCAGGCGGGATCCAGCTCCCAATGTTGTTCGGCAGTCACCAGGACCCGCTGCTCGCCGCTGATTTTCTTGAGCACGCCAAGTGGCAGGCCTCTGTTGTCGGCAGGGATTATTCTCTGGCCAAGATAACGGAGCATCATCTCGTTGAAGAGTGCATAGTCGAACGGTTGTTTCCCGTCCTTGAGTTCATGAAAGTCCAGAATCACAAACTCGTCAGGGTTGGCGCGCAAAAACAGGTTCACCGCCGAAAATAAACCCAGCACGTTACGAGATGAGCGATAGCCATTGTGTTGGAATCTGAATTTTTCAAACTCTGTGGCCGAGCCGTCAAAGTCCAGTCGTAGATCGAGTGCGCGCGAACCGTTGTCGAGTTGAGCAGCGAACGAATCGTGCTGGCAGGCCAGCCAGTGCGCGCCGGGAATCAATGGATAGCTCGCTTGCAAGTCGCACCCGGCATTGTGCGTGCCGGGTAGCGTAAGTTCGCCAAGCGACAGGTTGTCGATTTCCGGCGTAGCGCTCATCCAGTTATTGAGTGCGTAATTGTCTCGGGCTGTATTGTTCATTAATGCATCCTTGCATTGATTGATGAATAACGAGTTGCGCCAAAGTATTGCTGGTTAAAGGCAATTAATTATTTTGTCGTTGGACGCTGCAGTCAATCATCATCTCCATACGGGATGTTGGGTTGCGGCAGGCCAGCGAATGCCGGTCCTGCGCACTTTAGTGTTTTCGCGCCTCGATCATGCCTCGTGCAGTGAGGAGCCATAAACGGCCTTCATACTGCTGGCACTCCAGCAGTAACGGACAATTTCGGATGTGTCGAAAAAGTCGGTATTGATGATGCTGCAACGTGTCACCCAGTCTCTGGTGGTGTCGAACCAGTCGTTGATCTCATCTTTGATATCCCTTGGCCCGCCAAATAGCGTGTACGTAGTTGCCGACAATGACCATAAAAATGACTCGAAAGGTGCATCTTTCAGGGTTTTTGCGATGTAATTGCGCAGATCGGCAGAACTGGTGAATGGACTGTCGCGCCATTTGTGCGGGATGCGCGGCCAGAAGTAGTCATCGTCCAGACCAGGCTTGAACTGCGCCGCCATGACGATTCGCCGACGAGTACTGGCGCGCTGGAGTTCGCCCACGGTCGCATACCTGTCGGAGGGCAGGATGACCCGCTGTCCAAGTCGAAGCACGAGCAGATCGTTCAGCTTTTCATGATCGAAAGACTTGCCGGCATCGCTGAGTTCGTGAAAATCCAGTATGACGAACTCATCCGGGTTTCGATCAAGAAAGGCCAACACTGCGTCGATCAGTTCGTCCAGTACCCGACCTGAGCGATGGCCACTGTGGTGAAAGTAAAATGCCGGGGTCGGGTCTTGCGCGTATTCGAGGCGAATATCGAAGGCCCTTGCGCCATTGGCCAATTGAAAGGCAAATGAATCGTTCTGGCACGTCGTCCAGTTACCGGTCACATCGTCGAAATTGGGCGCTTTTTTGTCCATGCCCGCGTTATGGGCACAGGGCCAGACTATATCGGTGAGTTTTAATATGTTTACGTCGAGGATATGGCTCATCCAGTTCTGTTTGTAGAGAAATTCCGTTTTCTTGACTGTCATGGTTGATCCTTTGTCTGAATGCACTGGCAACCTGAAGGCTTCAAGTTCCAGGCAGTCCGAGACTATCCGGAGTGACAAGGGGAGGGGCGTTACTTATCTACAGCGTCGCGATGCCTGGATTATGTTAGCCAACCTGAAATGCAAAACGCCGACCGGATACAATGAGCATCTTGTCGGCGTTTTTGTTTGGAATATGGGTGGGCGCTACACGGTTTGTACTTGATTGCGATTCTTTTCCTCGATCCATTGCGCCATGTACTGGGTACTTTTGTGTTGATGATGGCGCAACATGCTGCCGGTAAAGTTATCGCGCCTGATCCGTGGCAGATTCCGTTGGCATTCGACCAGTCTTTCGATCAATGCAGGGCCATGGGTGGATTGCGGGTAGCGGCTGGCCAACAAGTGCCGGGCCTGGGCCTGGGCAGCCAGCCACTGAGTCCTGTCCTGATAAAGCTGCACGGCGCTGTCAGCGAACTCGCGCGCCGTACGGGTTACAGCACCGGGCCAGGGCTCGTCACCGTGCATCGCTTCTGCGCCGACTGGCGTGGTGACATTGGGCGTACCACAGAGCATCGCATCGACGATCTTGCCTTTGATGCCCGCACCGAAGCGCAGCGGTGCCAGGCACACCCGTGTATCGGACATCACCTGCAAGGCATCCTCCGCCCAGTTCAGCACATGAAAGCCCTGTGCCGCGTTGTGCAGGGCGGTGGCCTTGGGCGGGGTGTACGCGCCATAGATGTGCAACTGCGCGTCAGGCAGTTGTGCGCGAATCAGCGGCCAGATCGCGGTTTTCAGCCAGAGCACGGCATCCCAGTTTGGCGCATGGCGAAAATTGCCGATGTGCAGGAAATGTGCGCGATCTTCGTACGCTGCTGGCGCGCTGGTCGGCAGATCGACCATCAACGGGCACCAGTGCAACAGGCTGCGCGGGATCCGGAACTGCTCGACCAGCAATTCGATCTCCACCTCGGAAACCATCAGCGTCAGATCACATCGATAAAAGGAGGCGATTTCGCGCTTGGCCAGGTCGGTATTGGCCATGTGTTCAAACTCTTCACGCGCCGCCGGGGTGAACAGGTCGCTGAAGTCATCGTTGTCGTCACGGGCCTTCAAACGCTCCTTGAGGCGTTGATGCCGGCCGTGCCGGAGGCTTTGCAGGTCGCAGCTTTCGAGCACGCGCAAGGCATCGGGACAATGTTTCTCGACCCGCCAGCCAAACTGCTCCTCCATCATGAATTGATCGAACAACACGATGTCCGGCGCCAGTTCGCTGATGAATGCATCGAAACTGCTGTTGTTCAGCTCGATCGGTACTTCGCGAATCCCCAACGCCGTCAGGTCCGCGCGTTGCTCGCCGAAGCCTGCCGGGCTGCTGAACGTGATGTCCCAGCCTTGTTGCAGGAACACCTCGAGTATTTGCATGACATGCCCGCTGGCCGCGGAAGAGCGTGGCTCGGGCCAGACGTAACCAATGACCAGGACTTTGGTTGCGCGGGGCTGATTCATGTAGGGCAATTCCTTGAAGCAAAGACAGGGCGGGGACGAAAAAGGCGCGCATTAAACCACAGCGGATCGCAACGTCACTCGAGAATGCCTTTGACTTTGTCGCGCAACTGATCGATGGAGAAGGGCTTGCCAATGACATGCATGTCCCCGGGCACCTCGATGTTTTCGGCATAACCACTGGCAAACAGTATCGGCAGCCCGGGACGCAGTGCCCGCGCCCGGGTTGCCAGTTCACGACCGTCCATTCCCGGCAGGCCGACATCGGTCATCATCAAGTCGATCTGCTGGTCGAGGTTCTCGAGGGTCTCCAGCGCCTGATCACTGCCGTCCGCCTCCAGTACATTGAACTCCAGTTCCTCCAGCACATCGACGATCAACATGCGCACGATGTTGTCGTCTTCGACGACCAGAATGGTAAAGGCATTGGCGGACATGGCTGGAGTCTCGATAGGGTGGTGGTTTGCCGATCGATTGAAGTCGCCGACTCTAATGCATGAGTAAGTGGCAGATCCTGACAAGTTCCCAGCGCACTATAAAAAGAATGATGGCAAGGATAACCGGTCCCCTGATGTTGAAGCAGTGGAATGTAGGACTCTGCGTCAATAGATGTGAGAAAAATGGATCCATGTGACGTTTTTGGGGCAAACTCGAGCAATTCAGACAGTTCGACAAGGCCTGCCCCATGCCCTCAGCGTCCTCGGTTGATGAACAACGCTTTCGTAAACTCCTGAGCCGCAACATCAGCCTGCCATTGGGGCTGGGTCTCATCAGCGCGGTGTTCTTTGTTTCGCTGATCACCTATCTGCTGTCGACGATCAAGTGGGTGGAACACACCGACCGGGTGATCAATAACGCCAATGAAGCGGTCAAGCTGACCGTGGACCTGGAAACCGGGATGCGCGGTTTCCTGCTCAGTGGCGACGAACACTTCCTCGATCCCTACGAAACCGCCAAGCCGCGAATAGCCGTGGCCCTCAACACCCTGCTCGAGCTGACCGC
Source organism: Pseudomonas sp. 18173 (assembly GCF_050432945.1). Classification (NCBI taxonomy): domain Bacteria; kingdom Pseudomonadati; phylum Pseudomonadota; class Gammaproteobacteria; order Pseudomonadales; family Pseudomonadaceae; genus Pseudomonas; species Pseudomonas sp. 18173. Next base: position 180,800 of record NZ_JBKFTN010000011.1, on the reverse strand, counting down.
CGATAATACGGTGCAAACCGACCGCCTGTTGCGGTTGCAGGCATTGCAGCAGGAATGGGCCAGCTATGCGCAATCGATGATCGATTTGCAGCGCAGCAGCGGAGACTATCGCGCTGTGGTCAAGGCCGGACGCGGCAAGCGCCTGACCGATGAAATTCGCAAGCAGTTCGAAGAAGTGATCGACACCGAGCAACAGTTGCGCACCGCTCGCAATGAAGACGTGCGGCGTACCACGGTCTGGAGCATCAGCCTCTATCTGTTGTTCATTGCCGGTGTCAGTGGCTTGCTGGCGTATGTCGGGCGCCGCGATCTGCTCAATCTTTCGCAAAGCTACAGCGTCAATCTCGCGGCCCAACAAGCCAGCGCCCATCGCCTGGAGCAACAGGCCTGGCTGCGCAACGGCCAGACCGAGCTGGCCGAGCAGGTGCTGGGGCAATTGAGCCTGAACATGCTGGGTCGCAACATCCTGCAATTTTGCGCGCAGTACCTGGGCACCGCCGTGGGGGCGATTTATCTCCGGGAGGACCATGGCGGTCTTAAACGCATTGCCTCCTACGGTTTCTCCCGTGAACAGGAAGCTGTTGAACAACAGATCTACAGCGACGAAGGCATTGTCGGCCAGGTGGCGCAACAAGCGCGGCTGATTCGCCTCGATGAGGTGCCGGGGGATTATTTCCAGGTCAGTTCCGGCCTCGGCGAAGGTTTGCCGCGCAGCGTGCTGGTAGTGCCAACCAGCGACGACGACCGGGTCAACGGCGTGATCGAACTGGGCTTCCTGCGCCCGCTGAGTGACCGTGACATCGAACTGCTGGAATTGATATCCAGCAACATCGGTACCTCCATCGAGGCCGCGCGCTATCGTCAGCGCTTGCAGGAAGTGCTCATCGAAACCCAGCAGCTCAATGAAGAACTGCAAGTGCAGCAAGAAGAGCTCAAGACCGCCAACGAAGAGCTCGAAGAGCAGTCGCGGGTTCTCAAGGAGTCGCAAGCTCACCTGGAAACCCAGCAAGTGGAGCTTGAGCAAACCAACGAACAACTCGCCGAGCAGACGCAGGTACTGGCCAATCAGCGTGATGCCATGGACATGAAGAACACCGAGCTCAACCAGGCGCAGATCCAGCTCGAAGAACGCGCGATCGAGTTGCAGCGCTCAAGCCGGTACAAGTCGGAGTTTCTTGCCAACATGTCCCACGAACTGCGCACTCCGCTCAACAGTTCGTTGATCCTGGCCAGGCTGCTGGCGGAAAACCCGGAGCAAAACCTCAGCGCCGAACAGGTCAAGTTCGCCGAGTCGATCTACTCCGCCGGCAATGACTTGCTCAACCTGATCAACGACATCCTGGACATTTCCAAGGTCGAGGCCGGCAAGCTGGAAATCCGTCCGGAGAACACCAGCGTGGCGCGTCTGGTGGAGGGCCTGCGCGGCGTGTTCCAGCCATTGGCCACGGACAAACAGCTGGATTTCCAGGTGGATATGCAGGAGGGCGCGCCGCAGATGCTGGTCACCGACCGCCAGCGCCTGGAGCAAGTCCTCAAGAACCTGCTGTCCAATGCCCTGAAATTCACCGAAAGCGGCAGCGTCCACCTGTCCGTCGCCTCGGCACCAAACAACGGCATCGCGTTCAGCGTCGGTGATTCCGGAATCGGTATTGCAACGGATCAGCACGAAAGCATCTTCGAGGCGTTCCGTCAGGCCGATGGCACCACCAATCGGCGTTATGGCGGCACCGGGCTGGGTTTGTCGATCTCTCGTGACCTGGCGGCCTTGCTCGGTGGATCCATCAGTGTGAGCAGCATGCCGGGGCAGGGCAGTGTGTTTACCCTGGTCTTGCCGCAGCAGTACGCAGAACCGGGCGAAGTGCCTGTTGAACCGATGCGGGCCGCGCCAGTGGCGGCTGCGCCGAGTGCATTGCCGCCGACGTTGTCGCCCCTGATCGCTGAAGTCGACATGCCGCGTTTCGACGACGATCGCCACAACGGCCCGTTCAGCAGTCGCTGCATTCTGGTGGTGGAAGACGAGGCGAACTTTGCGCATATCCTCTACGACCTGGCCCATGAACTGGGTTATCAGTGCCTGGTGGCCCATCGCGCCGACGAAGGCTACGACCTGGCCAAGGCGTTCATCCCCGATGCGATCCTGCTGGACATGCGCCTGCCGGATCATTCCGGCCTGACCGTGCTGCAACGCTTGAAGGAGCACGCCGAAACCCGGCACATCCCGGTGCATGTGATTTCGGTCGAGGACCGGGTCGAAGCGGCGATGCACATGGGTGCCGTTGGCTATGCGGTCAAACCGACCACCCGCGAGGAGCTCAAGGACGTTTTTGCGCGCCTCGAGGCCAAGTTGACCCAGAAGGTCAAGCGCGTGTTGCTGGTCGAGGATGATGACTTGCAGCGCGACAGCATTGCCCGCCTGATCGGCGACGATGACATCGAAATCACCGCCGTTGGCCTGGCACAGGAGGCGCTGGAGCTGCTGCGCACGTCCGTCTTCGATTGCATGATCATCGACCTCAAACTGCCCGACATGCTTGGCAACGACTTGCTCAAGCGCATGTCCACGGAAGACATCTGCTCTTTTCCACCGGTCATCGTCTATACCGGGCGCAACCTGACCCGGGATGAAGAGGCCGAACTGCGCAAGTATTCGCGCTCGATCATCATCAAGGGCGCACGCTCGCCGGAGCGGCTGCTGGACGAAGTGACACTTTTTCTGCACAAAGTCGAATCGCGCTTGTCCCATGAGCGGCAGAGGATGCTCAAGGTTGCCCGCAGCCGCGACAAGGTCTTCGAAGGCCGCAAGGTGCTGCTGGTGGACGACGATGTACGCAACATTTTCGCCCTCACCAGTGCGCTGGAGCAAAAGGGCGCCGTCGTGGTCATTGGCCGCAACGGCCTGGAAGCGATTGAACGATTGAACGAAGTGGAGGACATCGACCTGGTGCTGATGGACGTGATGATGCCGCAGATGGACGGCTTTGAAGCCACCGTTGAAATCCGCAAGGACCCGCGCTGGCGCAAGCTGCCGATCATTGCGGTGACGGCCAAGGCCATGAAGGACGATCAGGAGCGCTGCCTGCAGGCCGGCGCCAATGATTACCTGGCCAAGCCCATCGACCTGGACCGGCTGTTTTCGCTGATTCGTGTGTGGCTGCCCAAGATGGAACGCATCTAGTGGAGCGCAAGTATTCAGTGGAGCGAAACAGCGAAATCGAATTGCGCTTGTTGATCGAGGCGATCTACCTCAAGTACAGCTACGATTTTCGCGATTACTCCGGCGCTTCGATCAAGCGCCGGGTCAACCATGCGTTGAATCAGTTCGAGTGCAATACCATCTCGGCGCTGCAGGAAAAGGTCCTGCACGATCCGACGGCCTTCATGCAACTGCTGCAGTTGCTGACCATTCCGGTCAGCGAGATGTTTCGCGACCCCTCGCACTTCCTGGCCATTCGCAAGGAAGTGGTGCCGCTGCTGCGAACCTACCCTTCGATCAAGATCTGGATCGCCGGATGCAGCACCGGTGAAGAGGTCTATTCGCTGGCCATTCTGCTGCGCGAAGAGGGCCTGCTCGAGCGCACGATCATCTACGCCACGGACATCAATCCGCGTTCCCTGGAAAAGGCCAAGCAAGGGATTTTCTCCATGGAGAATGTCCGCGCCTACACTGCCAATTATCAGCAGGCCGGTGGTCAGTGTTCGTTTGCCGACTACTATACGGCGGCCTATGGGTACGCGATTTTCGACAAGACCCTGCGCGAGAACGTGACCTTCGCCGATCACAGCCTGGCGACGGACAGCGTGTTTTCAGAAACCCAATTAATTTCATGTCGTAACGTACTGATTTATTTTAATAAAAAACTTCAGGATCGCGCATTCGGACTGTTTCATGAGTCCCTCTGCCATCGCGGCTTTTTGGTCTTGGGCAGTAAGGAAACCCCGGATTTCTCGGCCTTTGGCGATCAGTTCGAGCCACTGGTCAAACAGGAACGGATCTATCGCAAATCATGAACAGCGCAATGAACCTGCCAGCAGTCGAAGCGATCGTGATCGGTGCCTCCGCCGGTGGCGTCGAGGCGCTGTTGAGCATCCTCGGCCCGCTGCGCGAAGGCTTCGCACTGCCGATCATTGTCGTGCTGCACTTGCCGGACGAGCGCCGCAGCCAACTGGCGGACGTGTTTTCCCGCCGGGTTGCGCTGCCGGTGCAGGAAGCGTGCGACAAGACCCCGGTCGAGGCCGGCACGTTGTATTTCGCGGCACCGGGCTATCACTTGTCGGTGGAGCACGACCGCAGCTTTTCCCTGAGCCTGGAGCCGCGAGTGCATCATTCGCGACCTGCCATCGATTACCTGTTCGAATCGGCAGCCGATGCGTACGGCGCCAGTCTTGCGGCGGTATTGCTCACGGGGGCCAACCGCGATGGCGCGCGCGGGCTGGCCCAGGTCAAGCAGCACGGTGGCATCACCATCGTGCAAGACCCGCAAGAGGCGCAGGTCGCCACCATGCCCCAGGCAGCACTGGATATGCACCGGCCGGACCACATACTTCCCATACGCGGCATCGGCCGCCTGCTTGTCGAGCTGGAACGAATCGCATGCTGAGTAATATCCAGGCCAAACTGTTGATCGTCGACGATCTGCCGGAGAATCTGCTGGCGCTCGAAGCGCTGATCAGGTGCGAGGACCGGATCGTGTACAAGGCGTTGTCCGCTGACGAGGCCTTGTCACTGCTGTTGCAACATGAATTCGCCATGGCCATCCTCGATGTGCAGATGCCCGGCATGAACGGCTTCGAGCTGGCCGAGTTGATGCGTGGCACGGAAAAGACCAGGAACATCCCGATCGTTTTCGTCAGCGCCGCCGGGCGTGATCTGAACTACGCATTCAAGGGCTATGAAAGCGGTGCCGTGGACTTTTTGCACAAGCCGCTGGACATCCATGCGGTCAAGAGCAAGGTCAACGTGTTCGTCGACCTGTATCGCCAGAGCAAGGCGATGAAGGAACAGGTACTGGCCCTTGAACAGAGTCGCCGTGAACAGCAGACCCTGCTCGAGCAACTTAAAAACACCCAGCTGGAACTGGAGCAGGCGGTGCGCATGCGCGATGACTTCATGTCCATCGTCGCCCACGAAGTGCGCACGCCGCTCAACGGCCTGATCCTTGAAACCCAGCTGCGCAAGATGCACCTGGCCCGGGACAACGCCGACGCCTTCACCCTGGAGAAGATGCACGCCATGGTCGACCGCGACGAGCGGCAGATCAAAAGCCTCATTCGCTTGATCGAAGACATGCTCGATGTTTCGCGCATTCGCACCGGAAAGTTGTCGATCCGGCCGACGCGGTTTGACCTTTCGACGCTGGTTCGCGACGTGTTGCACAACTTTTCCCGGCAAATCGATGCCGCCGACGCGTCGGTCACGCTGGATGCCGGGCAGCCGGTGATCGGCAATTGGGACGAGTTTCGTATTGAACAGGTCATTTCCAACCTGTTGACCAATGCTTTGCGCTACGGAGCCAGGAGCCCGGTCTCGGTAAAGGTCTACAGTGAAGGGGGCAGGGCGCTGGTGGATGTGCAGGACCAGGGGATCGGCATCAGTGAAGAAAACCAGGCGCGGATTTTCCAGCAGTTCGAACGGGTATCGGCCAGGCACGTCGTCGCCGGGCTGGGCCTGGGATTGTTTATTTCAGAACAGATTGTGGCCGCCCATGGCGGTACCATTACGGTCCAGAGCAGGATTGGCGAAGGCGCCTTGTTTCGCGTTTGTCTGCCGCTACAGGAAAACAGCCGGATAAACGCAACCTCTGATCGACCCCACGGTCGTATCAGCAGCAAATGACCGAACAAAGGCTTCCCATGAGCGAAGATGCACAAGATGTAGTACTCGTCGTCGAGGACGATCCCTCGATTCTGATGGTGCTGTCCGCTTATCTGTCGGGTGAGGGTTACCGCGTATTGCAGGCCGTAGACGGCGAACAGGCTTTCGAGATCCTGGCGAGCAAACCGCACCTGGACATGATGATCACCGACTTCCGCCTGCCCGGTGGAATCTCCGGCGTGCAGATCGCCGAGCCCGCCGTGAAGCTGCGACCGGAACTCAAGGTGATTTTCATCAGCGGCTATGCCCAGGAAATCCGCGAGACCGACAGCCCGATCACGCGCAAGGCGCCGATCCTGGACAAGCCATTCGATCTGGACAAGTTGCAGGAGCTGATGCAGGACATGCTTTCCTGAGCAGTCAGGCGCCGATCATCCGCATGCCCGGTACGATGGCTCAACGAAAGTCCGGCCGGACTCAAAGCCCCTGTTGCAACGCCGGATCATCGGGGTTCATCTGTTCCAGTTGGGCCAGCAGGATCTGCACGTTTTGCAGCTGCCCGCTTTCCTTCCAGTAATTGATCAGCAGCACCCGGGCCTTGCGGTCGTTCGGATGGCGCTGAACGATTTCCTGCAGCTGTTTCTGTGCCGCTTCCAGCTCCTGCTCACCGTGCAACGTGGTGGCCAGGTCGTAGCGGTAATCGCGGTTGTTCGGCTCGAGCTCAACGGCCTTGGACAGGCCGAGGAGGGCGAACTCGCTTTGGTCGTGATGCAGCAACCAGAGCCCCAGGGCATGTTGCAGGTAGGCCGAATCGGGTTGCGCCTGGAGTTGTCGGGCCAGCAGTTGCCGGGCGGCGTCGGTCTGGCCCTGTTTATCCAGCACTTCGATTTGCAGCACCAGCGCCGGCAGGTTGTCCGGCGCCAGGCGCAGGGTGTTGTCCAGTGCCTGTTGCGCTTGCTGGAGCTCGGCGTTGTGCAGGTGCAGCCGGGCGAGCTGGTATTGGTTTTCGGCGCTTTGCGGCTCGCTCTTGAGCACTTGCTCCCACGCATCGATGGCTTGCTCCAGGGGCCCGAAATACAAACCGAGGTCATCCGGGGACAACCCCAGCAACGCGTTGATGGCAGCCAGGCGCACGCTTTGTTCGCTGTCATCGAGCAAAGGCCCGAGCAATAAACTGCGCTGGCCGTTCGGTACCAGGCCGCTGATGCTCCTGATCGCGGCGATCCGCACCTCTGGCGACTCGTTCTGCAAGTCGGCATCCGCCAGTTTCAGGGCCACCGAGCTTGGATAATTGGGCAGCTCGGCATGCAACCAGACACGGCGCTTGGGGGACAGGTCCGGCCGGCCCAACTGCTGATAGAGCACCCGCGCGGCACCGGGTTGACCGGCCCGGGCAGCCGCCAGCGCTTCGCTGTAGCCATGCTGGATGGCTTCGGGAACCACCGGGGTGGTATCGCGCAGGGAAAACCACGCAAGGCCGATGACAAGCAGGGCGAAGAGGCTGATAAACAGATAGCGGCGGGACTTGGGCATGCAGGAATCCGGAAGCTGGCGAGTTTTTGCAAAAGCGCCAGCTTCGGTCAGGCCGGGCCTTGAGTCAAACCCTGACGACATTCACTGACCATTCATTGGGCCTGCAAGCGCTGTCGCCAGCAAAACCTGTCGAGGCCCCGCCGCAGTGACTACGCTTGCTGGAGGTGTCTCGACGAGTGTTCCCATGCAAGCGTTGTTGCAGTACTTCAAGGCCATACTCAACCCCGGCCCCGGGGTGTTGCTGTTTGCCCTGCGAACCATCGCGGCCGGTCTGTTGACCCTGTACCTGGCGTTTTTGTTCGATCTGGAGCAGCCCAAGTGGTCGATCATGGCTGTGGTCATCATCAGCCAGCCACTGGGCGGCATGGTACTGGCGCGCAGTTTTGGCCAAGTCATCGGGACCACCATGGGGGCGGTCGTCGCGGTGGCAATCATGGCGATTTTTCCCCAGGCGCCGTTGCCGTTCATCACCACCCTGGCCCTGTGGCTGGCGCTGTGCACTGCCGGTGGCACGTTGTTGCGCTACACCAGTTCCGGGGCATTCGTGCTCAGTGGCTACACCGCCGTGGTCATCGCCTTGCTGGCGATTCCCGATCAGGACGGTACCTTTTTGCTGGCGGTGACCCGCCTCACCGAAACCTTGCTGGCGGTTGCCTGCGTGTGCGTGGTCAGCCTGCTTACCGCCAGGCCGGAAACCGTGGCCCGGGATTACTTCGCCAGGATCGATCAGATCACCCGGTTGCTGGCCACCCATGCCAGTGCCGTCATCCGCACCGAAGAGAGCGAAGCCGACTTTCAGCAGCGGCAAATGCAGCTGCTGGGCCAGATCAGCGGCCTGGAGGGCGTGCGCCGGCACATGTATTACGATGCCCCGCGCCTGCGCAGTGCCAACGGCCTGGTGCAACTGTTGGGCAACCAGTTGGTGTTGTTGACCGCACGGCTGACCGCCCTGCGCCACCAGCGGCTACTGTTGACCGAGCGCTGGGAGGGCGAGTTGCCTGAAGAAATTCAACGGCTGCGCGCCGAAGAACTGGCCTTTCTCGATGAGCTGGCGCGTGAGGGGCGATCGCTGTCCAGTGAGCAGCGCTATCACTTCACGTCGCTGCAACAACGCTTTGATGAGCTGGCCTACAGGGCTGAGCAGTTGACTGAGCCGCTGCCGGCCACCTTGCGCTCGCTGGCCTGGTCGCTGCGCTGGGAGCAGGCGCGCCTGCTGCAGCAGCTTGAGCAGATTCTCGAGTTGAGCGATGCGATCCAGAGCGGGCGCCCCGCCAGCAGCATGTTTCGCGGGCGCGAAAACCCGCTGCACCTGGATTGGACCCTGGCGACCATGAACGCCATCCGGGCCTTTTCCGCGCTGCTGATCGCCGGCCTGATCTGGATCGAAACCGGCTGGGACGGTGCGCGAGCCGGCATGGTGCTGCTGGGTATCCTGTGCTCGCTGATGTCGACGTTTCCCCGGCCGCTGCTCGCGGTTCAAAGCTATGCGCGGGGATTCGGCCTGGCGCTGGTGGCCTCGGCGCTCCTGCAGTTCATGTTTGTGCCGATGATCAGCAATTTCGAGATGCTTGCCTTGCTGCTGGTGCCGTTGCTTTACGCCGTTGCGGTGGGGCTGGCCAGCCCACCCACCACCGGTACCGGCATTGGCCTGGGGCTCACGACTTTCCTGTTGCTCGGCCCGTTGAACGTGGGGATCGGTCAAAACACCGCGACCCAGTGGTTCGAATTTGCCGGGGCTTATACCTGCGCGACCGTGCTCGCGTTGAGTGTGTATGCGCTGGTCTTTCCGTTCATGCCGGACTTGCGCATGCGCCGGCTGCATAAAGAGAACTGCGAGCAGGTATACGCCTTGCTGAAAACTTCGGCGACCGATGAACAGCAGTTTGCTTTCGAGAGTCGAATGGTTGATCGCCTGACGATGATGCTGGGGTTGCTGCCGGCGACCCGGGAGCCACAATCGCGTGAACGGTTTCAAGTCAGCCTGGGCTGCATGGCACTGGGTATTGCCTTGAATCAGCTGCGGCAACAGGGGCAGAACAACGCACTGTTGAGTGCGGATCTGCAAAGTCGGCTGTTTTCGACCGTCCGGGACACGGGAAGGCTGGTGGCCGGCCGGCCCGGGGTCGAAGTGGCGCAGGTGCTCGATAGCCTGCGCACCCTGGGCGACGAACTGGATGCCCTGCATACCGATGTTCATGAGCGCTTGTGGTCGGTGTTCCGCATGCGCGTCGCGCTGCTGATCGTGGTGTCGTTCGTCGAGCGTTATCGCAGCTACTTTCAACCCGTTGGCCTTGAAGGAGACCCTGTCCTTGCCCATTGATCTGGAAGTGGGTGGCGCCTATCTGCCCCCGATTGCTCAGGCGCTGCTGCTGGGCTTGCCGATTTTCCTGTTGCTCGACTGGACGTTGCGGCGCCTCGGTGTGCTGCAGTTCGTCTGGCATGAGGCGTTGTTCGAAGGCGCGTTGTACGTCTGCGTCTGCGCCACATTGATACTGGTGATGGGAGCGTGAAGCCTTGAAGAACATCCTTTCCCGACTCTCGACAGTGGCGGTGGTGTTGCTGGCGCTGATCCTCGGCTGGTTCGCCTGGGAGCATTACACTCGCGCGCCCTGGACCCGGGATGCCCGGGTGCGTGCCGATGTGGTGACCTTGTCCGCTGACGTTTCCGGGCGAATCGTCAGCCTCGCCGTGCAAGACAACCAGCATGTGAACAAAGGCCAGGCGCTGCTGGAGATCGATCCGGCGCGTTACACACTGGCGGTGGAGCATGCCAAACGTGCCGTTGAGGTGTCGAAAGCCTCGCTCGGCCAGGCCCAGGCGAACATTACCGCCAGCGAAGCCTTGCTCAAGCAACGTCAGAGCGAGGAGCAACGACGGCGCACGCTCAAGGATCGTTCGGCAATTTCCGGCGAAGAGTGGGAAAAGGCCAGCACCGATGTATCGGTCGCCCAGGCTGACTTGCTGCGCAACCAGGCCAACCTGGTACTGGCCCAGGCCAACGTGCAGCTGGCCATCGCCGCGTTGACCCAGTCCGAGCTCGACTTGCAGCGTACCCATGTGGTCTCGCCGGTGACCGGCTACGTCACCAATCTGCTGACCCGGGAAGGCGACTACGCTTCGGCCGGCGGCCCGTTGCTGGCGCTGGTGGACAGCGATTCGTTCTACGTCAGTGGTTACTTTGAGGAAACCAAGCTGCCGCGGATCGGGGAGGGTGACCGGGTGAAGATCGAGTTGATGAGCGGCGAAACCTTCGGCGGCAAAGTGCAGAGCATTGCCTTCGCCATCGCCGACCGGGAAAACCTGCCGGGCGGTCGCCTGCTGGCCAACATCAACCCCAGCTACACCTGGGTCAAACTGGCGCAGCGGGTGCCGGTGCGGATCGAGATCGATGCCGACTATGCCGGCAAGGACAAATTGCGCGCCGGGACCACCGCGACGGTGACCGTCCAGGAACACCCCTGATCCCTTGTAGGAGCGAGCATGCTCGCGATGGTCGTTAACGATGTCGCGTGTTAACTGACTATACGCGGCGCTCTTGAGTCCATCGCGAGCATGCTCGCTCCTACAAGGGGGATGCGTTGCCTGAAAAAAGGCAAAAAAAAGCCCTGCGACCGAATGAGACGCAGGGCAAGGAAATTGGTTGGTTGCGGCCAACCAAAGGAGCTCGTTGAAAAAGGTTTACCGGCTTGCGACCGTCTCCGGCTGCCAGCCGCCTCCGAGGGCCTTGTAGATCGCGACGATGCCGCGATACAGGTCCACTTCGGCCAGGGCCTGGGTGTCTTCGGCCGCCAGGCGTTCACGCTGGGCATCGAGCAGCACGAGGAAATCGGCGGTGCCTTCGCGGTAGCGGATTTCAGCCAGGTCGGCAGCCGAGCGGCTGGACTCGCTCTGACGAATCAGCGAGATCAGGCGCTGTTGGCGTTTGCCGTAGTCGCTGAAGGCGTTTTCCGATTCTTCCAGGGCCAGCAACACGTGCTGCTCGTAGGTCGCCAGGGCGCCCTCGGCATCGGCGTCGGCGCCATGTATGCGGGCTTTTACGCTACCCAGGTCAAACGCCGCCCAGGTAATGCTCGGGCCCAGCGCCCAGGCGTTGGCCGCCGAAGAGCCGATCTGCGAACCACGACCGGCGGTCCAGCCAAGGAAGCCGCTGAGGCTGACGCGCGGAAACAGGTCCGCCTTGGCCACGCCGATACGCGCGGTGGCCGAAGCCAGTTGGCGTTCGGCACTGAGGATGTCCGGACGGCGTTGCAGCAGTTCGCCCGGATCACCGATCGGCAAGGCCTTGGCAATCGCCGGCAGGTCCTTGGGGCTCAAGTCCACGGTCAGCTTGTCCGGACGTTCACCCAGCAGGGTGGCGATACGGTTTTTCTGCCGCACCTGTTCGGCCTGCAGTTGCGGCACGCTGGCTTCAACCGACGCCAGTCGCGCATCGGCACGCTCCACATCGAGCTGGTCGCCGACGCCGGCATCGCGCAGGCTGACCGTGATCTTGCGTGACTCGCGCTGGTTTTCCAGGTTGGCCAGGGCGATTTTCTCCCGCAGCTGCGCGCCGCGCAGTTGACCGTAGGAATCCACCAGTTCGGCAATCATGGTGACTTGCAGCTGGTACAGGTCGGCCTCGAATGCCTGTTGCTCGGCGTTGGCCGATTCCAGGTTGCGCTGGATGCGACCGAACAGATCAATCTCCCACGCCATGTCCAGGCCCAGGTCATAACGTTCGCTGTTGACCCGCTGGGTGGTCTGGCCCGGGATCTGGCCTTTGCCCAGGTCGCTGCTGGCGCGGCTGGTGATGGTCGGCATGGCGTCATTGCTGACGTCATCGCGGATCGCCCGCGCGGCTTTCCAGCGGGCGAAGGCGACGCGCAGATCGCGGTTGCCTTGCAGTGATTGCGTCACCAGCTGGTTGAGGGTCGGGTCTTCGAACTGTTGCCACCAGATGCCTTCGAAATGCGAACGGTCAAAGTTCTTCTGGCCGGCGGCGCCATCGGTGGCGGCCGTGATGTTGGCCGCCTCGGTGGTTGGAGTCTTGTAGTCGGGGCCCACGGCACAGGCACTCAAGGCCAGTGCCAGCAGGCTCGGCAGGAACGCTTTCAAACTCATCAGTGCGACTCCAGCTTCAGGTTGGCCTTGGCAGCTTTGCGTGTCTGGCCGCGCTCGACAAAGTTACGAATCAATACGTAGAACACTGGCGTCAGCAACAGGCCGAAGAAGGTCACCCCGAGCATCCCGGAGAACACCGCCACACCCATGGCATGACGCATTTCGGCACCGGCACCGCTGGAGAACACCAAAGGCACGACACCCATGATGAACGCGAAGGAGGTCATCAGGATCGGCCGCAGACGCAGGCGGCACGCTTCCAGGACCGCTGCCAGCGGGTTGAGGCCTTCGAGCTGTTTATCCTTGGCGAACTCGACGATCAGGATCGCGTTCTTGCACGCCAGGCCCACCAGTACGATCAGGCCGATCTGGGTGAAGATGTTGTTGTCACCGCCCGAGGCAATCACACCGGTGATGGCCGACAGCAGGGTCATCGGTACGATCAGGATCACCGCCAGTGGCAGGCTCCAGCTTTCGTATTGAGCCGCCAGTACCAGGAACGCCAGCAGCACGCAGAGCGGGAACACGAACAGCGCGGTGTTGCCGGACAGGATCTGCTGGTAGGTCAGGTCGGTCCACTCGTAGGTCATGCCGTTGGGCAGTTCGTCCTTGAGCAGTTTCTCGATGGCTTTTTCGGCCTGGCCGGAGCTGTAGCCAGGGGCCGCGGCACCGTTGATTTCAGCGGTGATGAAGCCGTTGTAATGCATCACGCGATCCGGACCCGAGGTGTCGCTGACCTTGATGAAGGTCGCCAGCGGGATCATCTCGCCCTTGTTGTTACGCACTTTCAGCTGGCCGATCTGGTCGGATTCGAGGCGGAACTGCTGTTCGGCCTGGACGTTGACCTGATAGGTGCGACCGAAGCGGTTGAAGTCGTTGGCATACAGCGAGCCCAGGTAGATCTGCAGGGTGTCGAAGATGTCGCTGACGGCAACGCCGTGGGTCTTGGCTTTTTCCCGGTCGATAGCCGCATCGACCTGGGGCACGTTCACCGTGTAGCTGGTGAACAGGCCGGCCAGTTCCGGAACGCTGTGGCTCTTGGCAATGATGTTCATGGTTTCCTTGTACAGCTCTTCGTAGCCCAGGTTGCCCCGGTCTTCGATCTGCAGGCGGAAACCGCCGATGGTGCCCAGGCCTTGTACCGGTGGTGGCGGGAAGATCGCCATGTAGGCTTCCTGGATGTTCGCGTACTGGCCGTTCAAGGCACCGGCAATGGCCCCTGCGGACATGCTCGGGTCTTTGCGTTCGTCGAACGGCTTGAGGGTCACGAACACGATGCCGGCGTTCGGGCTGTTGGTGAACCCGTTGATCGACAGGCCAGGGAAGGCCACCGCACTTTCCACGCCAGGCTGTTTCAGCGCCAGCTCGGACATGCGCTTGATCACGTCTTCGGTACGGTCCAGGCTCGAGGCATCCGGCAATTGCGCGAAGGCCACCAGGTATTGCTTGTCCTGGCCGGGTACGAAACCGGTCGGGGTGCTGGAAAAACCGAAGAAGGTCAGGACCATCAGGCCGGCGTACAGCAGCAGGGCGATGCCGCTCGAGCGGATCACTCGGGCAACGGTGCCGACATAACCCTGGCTGGCCTTTTCAAAGAAACGGTTGAACGGACGGAACAGCCAGCCACCAAAAATCTTGTCCAGTACCTTGGAGAAGCGGTCTTTCGGTGCGTCGTGGCCCTTGAGCAATACCGCGGCCAGCGCCGGCGACAGGGTCAAGGAGTTGAAGGCCGAGATCACCGTGGAAATCGCAATGGTCAGGGCGAACTGCTTGTAGAACTGGCCGGTCAGGCCGGAGATGAACGCCGCCGGAACAAACACTGCACACAGCACCAGCGCCGTGGCAATGATGGGACCGGTCACTTCACGCATGGCCCGTTTGGTGGCTTCCACCGGGGTCAGTCCGAGCTCGATGTTGCGCTCGACGTTCTCCACCACCACGATGGCGTCGTCCACCACGATACCGATCGCCAAGACCAGGCCGAACAGCGACAAGGCGTTGAGCGAGAATCCAAACAGGTGCATCACGGCAAAGGTACCGATCAGCGAGACCGGCACAGCCACCAACGGAATGATCGAGGCGCGCCAGGTTTGCAGGAACAGGATCACCACCAGCACCACGAGGATCAGCGCTTCGAAGAGGGTGTGGACCACTGCCTCGATGGAGCCGCGCACGAAGATCGTCGGGTCATAGACGATGCTGAAGTCCATGCCTTCGGGGAAGCTCTTCTTCAGTTCGGCCATTTTGGCCCGCACTTCATTGGAGATTTCGATGGCGTTGGAGCCAGGACGCTGGAAGATCGGGATCGCCACCGCCGGCTGATTGTTCAGCAGCGAACGCAGGGCGTACTGGCTGGAGCCCAGTTCGACGCGTGCGATGTCCTTGAGGCGAGTGATTTCACCGTTTTCGCCGGAGCGAATGATGATGTTCTCGAACTCTTCCTCGCTGACCAGACGGCCCTGGGTGTTGACCGACAGCTGGAAGCTTTGGGCATTCGGGGCAGGGGGAGCACCCAATGCACCGGCAGCCACCTGGCGGTTCTGTTCACGAATGGCCGTTACAACGTCAGTGGCGGTCAGGTTGCGCGAAGCGGTTTTGTTCGGGTCGAGCCAGACTCGCAGCGAGTAGTCGCCCATGCCGAACAGTTGCACGTCACCGACACCGCCCAGGCGCGCCAGCTCATCCTTGATGTTGAGGATCGCGTAGTTGGACAGGTACAGCATGTCGTAGCGTTTGTCCGGCGAGGTCAAGTGCACCACCATCGTCAGGTCGGGCGACGCCTTGTCCACGGTGATACCGATGCGCGTCACTTCCTCGGGAAGTTTCGGCTCGGTGCGGGTCACGCGGTTCTGCACCTGCACCTGCGCATTGTCCAGGTCAGTACCCAGGGCAAAGGTGATGGTCAGGGTGATCTTGCCGTCAGCGGTGGATTGCGAGGACATGTACAGCATGTTCTCGACGCCGGTGATGGCTTGCTCCAGCGGAGCGGCCACGGTTTCACCGATGACTTTGGGGTTGGCACCCGGGAAGTTGGCGCGTACCACCACGGTGGGCGGCACGACTTCCGGGTATTCGCTGATCGGCAACTGGAACAGCGAGATCGCACCGGCGATCAGGATCAGCAGCGACAGCACCGCTGCGAAGATCGGTCGCGAAATGAAGAATTGGGAAAAATTCATCTTGGAAATCCCTTAACCGCGTGGGGTCGTGGCAGCCAGTTTCACAGCCGTACCCGGTGCAACCCTGACAGGCGCGACTTGGGGCAGGTTGCTGGCTTCCAGCGCTTGGCGTTGTTGTGCGAGTGCCGCCAGGGTTTGCTCGCTGGCCATCGGAATCACTTCAGGGGTGACCGGTGAGCCAGGACGTACCCGTTGCAGACCCTTGACGATAATGGTGTCGTCCTTGTTCAGGCCGTTGCGCACGATGCGCAGGCCTTCGATCTTCGGACCCAGTTCCACCGCACGGTAGGCAGTCTTGTTGTCGCCATCCATCACGATCACGAACTTCTTGCCCAGGTCGGTGCCGACTGCTTCATCGTTGATCAGCATGGCGCTGTAGGTGCCGCTGCCCACCAGTTTCAGGCGTGCATAAAGGCCCGGGGTGTAGCTGCCATCGCTGTTGTCGAACACCGCGCGACCACGGATGGTGCCGGTTTTCGGGTTGACCTGGTTGTCGACGAAGTTCATCACGCCCTGGTGCGGGTTGCCGTCCTCGTTGGACAGGCCCATGTAGACCGGGGTGGTGGCGCCGCGCTTGCCCTGGCGTGCGAGCTCCGTGTACTTGAGGAACACACGTTCGTCCGCGTCGAAGTAGGCGTACACCTTGTCGGTGGAAACCACGCTGGTCAGCGCAGTGGTGTCAGCGGTCACCAGGTTGCCGGCGGTGATTTCCGCGCGGCTGACGCGGCCGCTGATCGGTGCCGTGACGCGGGTGAAGCTCAGGTTCAATTTAGCCAGGTCAAGCTGCGCTTGCAGGGCGCCGACGGCGGCGCGGGCTTCCTGGGCGGCGCTGGTGCGCGAATCGGCCAGCTCGGCGGAAATGGCGTTGCTGGTGCGCAGGCGCTCACCACGCTGGGCTTCGTTTTCGCTGCGGGTGGCATTGGCACGCGATTGAGCAACCAGTGCTTCGAGGCGGCGGACCTCAGCCTGGAACGGACGCGGGTCGATCTGGAACAGCAGGTCGCCTTTCTTGACCAGGGCACCTTCAGTGAAGGCCACTTCATCGATCTGGCCGGAGACCCGAGGACGAATCTGCACGGTTTCCGGCGCTTCGAGACGACCGGTGAACTCGTCCCATTCGTTGACCGGTTGCTCCAGCACCTTGGCCACGCTGACCTTGGCTGCGGGCATGCTGGCAGCAGTTTCCGGGGCCTTGCCGCAAGCGCTGAGCACCACTACGGCCAATAAAGCCAACGGGAAGCGCAAATGTTTGAGTGACTGTTCCATGGATGCATCCGCCAATGTGTTGAGATTGGCGAATGATGCGCGGCGGGTTTGTATCTCACGAATCGAATGGGGCAAAGGTAACTATCATTCGGAATGATATGAGACCCAAGCCAGCCCTCTAGACTGCGCCTTGCGTCAGGGGGCAATCAACCCGGTTGATGGAAATTGTGTGTTTCCATATTTGCAACGGTCCGGCTTGAGACCGAGTGGCGGCCTTCGCGAGCAGGCTCGCTCCCACAGGGCGCACACAAGTCAACTGTGGGAGCGAGCCTGCTCGCGAAGAAGCCATCGGATCCTCCGCTCGATGACCCAGGGCCGGAGCCGCAGCCTGCGAAACCTGAACCGGCGGCTCAAACAAAGAGACGGCCATTTTGGCCGTCTCCGTGATCATCCAGCAGGACTGAACTCAGGCAATGCCTTTAGGGTTCGGGCCAAAGCGGTTGTCACCGCGCTGACTGTCCTGGACCAGGAAGATGATGTTCACGATCGGCAGCCAGATCCACCAGCCACTGCGGTCAGTGTCATGCATCCGGCGAATGGCCACGGAAATGTTCGGGACAAGCATCGCCAGGCTGTACAGGTTCGACGCGTAGCCTTTCATGCCGAGCAGACCTTCGACAAAGCCGATGGCAAGTGCAATCAGGAAGCTGATGAGAATGAACATCCAGTATTCCCTGCGGCTCGCACGGCCCGTGAATACGGCATATTTCTTCAGCGCTTCAATGTATGGATTGCCCGTCGCCGGGGCTGGCGAACCCGAGGTGGCGTATGACTGCTGAACCCCTTGAGGTGCACCGCATTGTGGGCATGCCACCGCAGTGTTGTGAATTTCCTTGGCGCAACCGCGACAGAAAACCATGCTCATATTTTTTCCCTAAAATTAATTGATCGACAGCCCAGCGAACACCAGCGCCGCAATACCCGACAAGACAACGCCGGCAATCGCAAGGTTATTTCCGTTTCTTCGTTGGTTGATACTGATGATGCCGCAAATGAGACCGGCGATTGACAGGGTGCCCAGTCCGAAAAGGGTGTCTCTATCCCATTCGGAATCATCGAACAGGCATAACACGCAGATGATTCCGAAGATCAACGACAGGATGGCGAGCCACGGCGAACCGGCATCTGTTGCTTCCAGTGACGCAACCTGTTGCCGTGCTCCGCATTGGGGGCACACAGGTGCTGTTTCATGGATTTCCTTGGCGCAAGCACGACAAAAGACCATTGCCATCGTTTTCCCTAACATAGTTGCGATATGCCATCACTATTATCGGCCAAGCGGCCGTAACTTTATAGGTGTTTCGACATATTTCGATCATTTATGGCGTAGTCGCATCTGTCGCTTCATCGCCGGCAGTTGCCCGTGACGCGTACAAGCGTCGCACAGGCAGGGCCTGGTCCTTGTATTACCAGACAGTGATGCACTATTGAAGGCTGTCAGGATCCCCGAAGAACATCTGAATCCGCGAACGCAGCCAGCGCTCCCCCGGATCATTGTCCTGCGATCCGCGCCAGGCCATGTGCAGTTCGAAGCTGCGCACCGGCAACGGCGGATCTTCCGCACGCACGCCACCCGCGGCAGTCAGCGCATCAGCCGTGTAATCCGGCACCGTAGCCACAATGTCGGTGCCGGAGAGCAGGGTGCTCAGCCCGTTGAATTGCGGTACCGCGAGCACTACATGACGTTTGCGCCCGAGCTTTTCCAGTTCTTCATCGATGAAGCCGCTGAGGTCGCCAGCAAACGACACCAGTGCATGGGGGCGAGCGCAGTAGTCATCCAGGCTCAACGCCCCCGGCACAGTGTCGGCGCGCAACAGCTTCGGTTTGCTGCGGCGCAGGACCTTGCGCTTGGCGTTGGCCGGCAGGTCGGTGGTGTAGCTGACGCCGATGGAGATCTCTCCGGATGCCAGCAACCCCGGCATCAGGATGTAGTTGACCCGGCGCACCACCAGCACGATCCCCGGCGATTCTGCACGCAGGCGCTTGAGCAGCATGGGCAGCAAGGCGAACTCGACATCGTCCGACAGGCCGATGCGGAACACCGCGGTACTTGTGGCAGGATCGAACTCGGCGGCACGGCTGACGGCCGTGGAAATCGAGTCCAGAGCCGGCGACAGCAGGGCGAAGATCTCGATCGCCCGGGCGGACGGCTCCATGCTGCGGCCGGTACGCACGAACAAAGGATCATCGAACAACCCGCGCAGGCGCGAGAGCGCCGCACTGATCGCTGGCTGGCCGAGGAACAGTTTTTCCGCAGCACGGGTCACGCTGCGTTCGTGCATCAATGTTTCGAAAACGATCAACAGGTTCAGGTCGACACGACGCAGGTCATTACGATTCATCTGGAGTCCTGGCAGAGTCAGCAAACTTGACGTGAGCGGCCATATGAGAACAATGGCCAGCGGGAATATTACGGGGAAAGGCTGGTACTCTGCACCGGGTAATTCCGATTTCCTGCCAAGGAGGCCAGTTTCCTGCGGTATTTGACGATGCTGTGGAATCAATGACAGGCATGTCGACTATTAATAGCCACTGATAGTGTTGGGTTGAAAGCCCAGCTAGAGTTCAAGGCATTAGAGGTTCATTTGGCGAGGTTTGCGATGTCCCGCACGATCCGTTTTCACAAGTTTGGTCCAGCCGAGGTGCTCAAATGCGAAGAGCATGCGGCGGCTCTGCCTGCACCGGGCGAAGTGCAGGTGCGCGTCGAAGCGATCGGCATCAGTTGGTATGACACTCTGTGGCGCCAGAACCTGGCCTCGTCCCATGCCCGACTGCCTTCAGGCCTTGGTCAGGAAATGGCTGGCATCGTTACCGCAGTCGGTGATGGGGTGGATGACCTGGCCGTTGGTGACAAGGTCGCCAGTTTTCCGGCCCAGAGCCCGAACGATTATCCGGTCTACGGCGAACTGATTGTACTGCCGCGTTCGTCGGTGACCCGCTACCCGGATGTGCTCAGCCCGATCGAAGCCAGCGTGCACTACACGCCGTTGCTGGTTGCCTATTTCGGCT
Organism: Pseudomonas sp. 18173; assembly: GCF_050432945.1. Taxonomy (NCBI): domain Bacteria; kingdom Pseudomonadati; phylum Pseudomonadota; class Gammaproteobacteria; order Pseudomonadales; family Pseudomonadaceae; genus Pseudomonas; species Pseudomonas sp. 18173. The sequence goes on along the minus strand of NZ_JBKFTN010000011.1, from coordinate 160,901 downwards.
ATACCGACCTGGCACGGGTCAAACCCGGGCAGTTTGCCCTGGTGACCGATGCCAGCCATTGCGCCGGACCCTCGTTCGTACAACTGGGCAAGGCCTTGGGTGTTCGAGTGATCGCTGCGACCAAGAGCGCGCAGGAGCGTGAATACCTGCTGTCGCTGGGTGCCGAGAAAGTCATCGTCACCGAGGAAGAAGATCTGCTGATGCGGATCAACAAAATCACCGATAACCGCGGCGTGGATGTGGTGTTCGATGGTTTGGGCGGCCCGCAGATGTCGTTGCTTGGCGATGTGCTGGCGCCACGCGGCAGCCTGGTGCTGTACGGCCTGCAAGGTGGCAACCAGACGCCTTTCCCGGCTTGCGCAGCGTTCCAGAAGAACATTCAGTTCTTCGTACACTGCATCGGCAACTTCACGGGCAAGCCGGAACTGGGCATCACCCAGGACCAGGTCGCACTGCAACGTGCCTTGCGCGACATCAATCAGCTGACCGCCGACCGCGTTCTGCTGCCGCTCAAGACTCGGGTCTTCCCGTTTGCCGAGTTTGTCGAAGCACACCGCTACATGGACGAATGCCCATGTCGCGAAAGGGTTGCGCTGCAGGTCGAGCCTGCGTAGCGCCCTGCAGAAAGTCCACCCAAGAGTCCGTGCCCAACACGGACTCTTTCGTTTGTACCCCCAAAACCCCGTCGATCCGCAGCCCGGTCCAGCAACTGAACTGGTTTTTGCTCGTAATCTGTAGCTTCTAATCAGCCACTAAGCCCTGATAATTGAATGATTACTTTCATCTCAAGGAATGAGTCATGGCTGGGTCTCAGGCTGTAACTTTTCAACGTGTGCCGTTGGTGCAAATCTGCAAATTAGTTCGCTGTTGTGTAGTTGCCAAACAGACAACGACAACTTTCTTCTTTATTTCTTGTGTTAAGTGTCTGTGGGACTTTGTCGGACGTTTCCTAGGACCACAACAACAATCGAGAAACCCCCTGCCAGCCGGGCGCTACAGCCTTGCCTGCGTCGTCAAACCCAGGGCGCGCTGCAATCAGTTCAAATGATTGTCGGCAAATTCAAGTGCTAGCATTTGGCAATAAAGTCCATGACTCCATTCGCACAGACCGCCCAACGGGATTTGCTGTCTGCGCGATATTGAACTTACGAGTATCAGGTAAATAAAGATGACCAGCATCCATGACCAAGCGATGAACTATGTCTATCAACAAGTGCTGCAGCGATTGCTGGGTTATTTCTCGCGTGCCGAACGCACCGCGTTGCAATTGTTGATTCAGCGCCTGGCGGTAGCGGCGGGGGGCATGGAGCATATTGGCAACTACAAGGTGTTGGCGATCCAGTCCGGGGCTCGTGACAACTGCTACACCCTGGCACTGTTGCGTGCTGCGCAGTTGACCATTGCCACAAGGGCGCCGGCGACCTTTCAGTTGCGCATCGCTTCGTTGCGGTTGAACGGGACAAGCTGCGCAGCCCTGGAAAGCATGCACCGGACCAACAGCGCGTTGTTTGTCCATGACGATCCGCGGGTCGAGGTGTTGATGGTCGATGATCGCGAGGTCTTGCCATTCAACCATCTTGCAGCGATCTCCGACGCCGGTCGCGAGTCCAGCCGCCTGAACCTGCTGCTGATCGGCCATCGCCGGGAATGGCGCGGCGGTTTCGAGCTGTGGGATGACGGCTATCTGGCCACGGGAGAGTTCTACGGACAAATCGCCCGCTGGGATGGGGGGGTCGACGCATTGCTCATCAGTGACACGCCGCGTCAGCAGAAGCAGTTCATCGACGGTTTGAAGCGCGCCGCCACCAAGGCAGGGCTGGCGCCGTCAAATGCGGGGGAGGCCGGCTATGCGGGGTTGTTTGCATTGCTCGATGAACTGGGCAGCGACTGTTATCAGGCGTTCTACGCCAATTACGGCCAGGCCCGATGGCGTCCGCAAGAGCGCTTTGAGACCTGTCGTCGTGCCGCCTGCATCGATATTCACGACCTGCTGGTCAGTAACCTGGAAGAGCGCTGGCCATTGCTCACTGAGTTTCTCGGCTTCCAGCCTGATGAAATGTTCGCGCAGATCAGCGACAACGAATTCGTCAGCCCGTCGATTTCGGCGCACGTGCGGGGGTTGCAAGCGTGCTTCATGCAGGGGCGCAGCTACGAGTCCGGTGTTGCGCAATACCTGCAACATGCCTTGGTGATGATGCGCCGCAAGCGCTTGCCCGAACGGCTGTGCGAACAGGCCATCGAGGTGTTCGGCAATCCGGCGACAGTAAGCGAACGGCGCGCTCGGGCGGCGGCCGAGGCGCAAAAGAACCTGGGCCTGAGCGAAGCCCAGCTGGTGTGTCTGCTGTTTGCGCCTTTTACCGGGAAAGGTGCGGGGCTTGAGTGCTTCCTGCGCCAGTGCCACCCGGGGATGCTGGTGGCCATGCCCGAGCTGCACCGGGCCATGCAGGGGCATCCGGTCGCCGAACAGATCATTCAATGGATGATTGATGTCAGCGGATTGCCTGTCAGCCTGATCGGCCAGCTTTATCGAATGGAAGGGGCGCCCGCAAGCGATGGCGGGGCGCATGAAGCACTCGGCAGCAGGGCCGGATTGCACAACGCAGTGGGCGATCCTGACGCTGATATCACGTTGGAGGATGAATGGTCTGCGGGTCACTGAGCGTGGGCGGATTTTCAGCCAGTGCGGTCGGCCTTGAACCATGAAAAGTCCACGAGAAACGGATTTCGCCTATCAGGCGGTCTATCGATACCTTGCCAGCCTGATCAACGAGTCAGAAGGGGATACACCCATCCGCCTGCCGTCGCTGCGGCACCTGGCGGAGCGCCTCAATGTGTCGATCTCGACCATTCAGTATGCGTATTCGCTGCTGGAGAAAGAAGGGCGCGTCTATTCGGTGGCCAAGTCCGGTTACTACGCGTTGCCGGTGTCTTCAATCAACCTGCAGGACAGCGGCAGCGACCTGCTCGAAGCGGTCTACGTCAACGCCAGGCGCCCGGGGATGCTGGTGCTGAGCGCCGATGAACCGGCATTGTTGCAGCCGCTGGACAGCCCCTTGCTGCTGCTGGAGCGAGAGTTGCTGCGCCAGTATCCCCGACAGCCGCAGTCGCCCTCGCAACCTTGCGGCGAGCTGGAATTGCGCACCGCCCTGGCAGCGCGCTACACCACGTCGCCCATGCGTTACTGGCACGCCGATGATGTCTACATCGGCGCCGACCTTCGCGGTGTACTGGAAATCCTGATCGCGGTGCTGGGCTTGAAAGATGCGACTGTAGTGGTCGAATCGCCGTGTGACTGGACGATCCTGCGTTTGTTCCAGGCCGCCAGCGTGCGGGTGATCGAACTGCCCGTGCAAGCCGATGGCTGCCTCGATCCGCAGCGGCTGAAAATGCTGCTGGCGACCGAACCTGTGCGATTGGTGATGCTGTCATCGGCACTGAACATGCCCCGTGGCAGCCTGGCACCGGACGAAAACCGACAGGTCATTGCCCGGCTTTTGGCCGCGCATGACAGTTGGGTGCTGGAAAACGACTGTTATGGCGAACTCGGATTCGACCTGGGCGGCGCACGCTTTCGCGACTGGCTGGACCCTGAGCGGTTGATGGTGTTTTCCACGTTCGAGAAGACCATCGGTGCGGAAGCGCCCTACGGTTACCTGCTTTCAAGGCATTTGAGCGTTGAGCTGCAACGGCACTTCCTGCTGCGTTCCTTTCGTCTCTCGCCGATTCGTCAGAAGGCCATCGCCCGTTTGTACAGCAGTGGTCGCATCGATCAGCACTTGCTGGTGCTGCGACGGATACTCAAGGAGCGCAAGAGTCAAATGACCCTGATGTTGCAGGAGCGATTGGCCGATGCCTTGCATTTCGTCGAGCCGCAAGGCGGTGCAACGATCTGGCTGCGCCCGTTGCGTCGGGTCAATGTGCGTCGGGTGTTCCAGCGCCTGCTGGCGCATCAGGTGGTGATCGCACCGGGCGAACTGTTCAGCCTCCACGGCCTGCACGGGCAGCATTTGCGCTTGAGCCATACGTTCGGCGGCGATCACAACCTGGCTGTCGCACTGGGCGTGCTGGGGGATGCGCTGCGCCTGGAATCAGTCGAGTGAGCAAGACAAAAAATAACGTCCTGCACTCTGTTGGATAGATCCCATCGCGTTGCGGTCAAACTGCCAGTAAACTGCGAGCCAATTCCTGAACCACTCGATTCCAGAGGTTTTGCATGACACTCAGTCCTTTTGCGGGTAAACCGGCACCGGCAGAATTGTTGGTCGACATCCCGCGACTGGTAACGGCCTATTACACCGGTCAGCCGGATGCCGCGATTTCCACCCAGCGCGTTGCCTTCGGCACGTCCGGGCACCGCGGCAGCTCGTTCGATTTGAGTTTCAATGAATGGCACGTGCTGGCGATCAGCCAGGCAATCTGCCTGTATCGCGAAGCCCAAGGCATCGATGGCCCGCTGTTTGTCGGTATCGACACCCACGCGCTGTCCACGCCGGCCGGCGCCAGCGCCCTCGAAGTACTGGCGGCCAACGGCGTGACCGTGATGATCGCCGCTGGCGACGAGTACACGCCGACACCTGCCGTTTCCCATGCGATTCTCTGCTACAACCGCGGCCGTACCACTGGCCTGGCGGATGGCATTGTCATCACGCCGTCCCACAACCCGCCGCAAAGCGGTGGCTACAAGTACAACCCGACCAACGGCGGCCCGGCCGATACCCACATCACCAAGTGGATCGAAGCCAAGGCCAACGAACTGCTGGCCAACAAGCTCGCTGGCGTCAAACGCATCAGCTACGAGCAGGCACTGAAGGCCAGCACGACCCATCGCCATGATTACCTCAACACCTACGTCGCCGATCTGGTCAACGTGATCGACTTCGACATCATCCGCGATGCCAAGCTGCGCCTGGGTGTCGATCCGTTGGGTGGAGCAGGGGTGCGCTACTGGTCGGCGATTGCCGAGCATTACCGCCTGGACCTGGATGTGGTGAACAAAGAGGTCGATTCGACCTTTCGCTTCATGACCGTCGACTGGGACGGCCAGATCCGCATGGACCCATCGTCCAGCCACGCCATGCAAGGCCTGATCGGCCTCAAGGAACGCTTCGACGTGGCGTTTGCCTGCGACCCGGACCACGACCGCCATGGCATCGTCACGCCATCCGGTGGGTTGCTGGCGCCGAACAACTACCTCGCCGTTGCCATCGACTATCTGTTCCAGAACCGTCCGCAGTGGCGCGCCGATGCTGCCGTGGGTAAAACCGTGGTCAGCAGCGGCCTGATCGATCGCGTGGCCAAGCGCCTGGGTCGCCGTCTGTACGAAGTGCCGGTTGGCTTCAAATGGTTTGCCGATGGTCTGTTCGATGGTTCCCTGGGTTTTGGCGGCGAAGAAAGCGCCGGTGCCTCGTTCCTGCGCAAGGACGGTGGCGTCTGGTGCACCGACAAGGACGGTTTGATCCCGGCCCTGCTGGCAGCCGAGATGACTGCCCGGACCGGTCGCGACCCGAGCCAGGCGTATCGTGCCTTGACCGATGAGCTGGGCGAGCCGTTCTCGGTACGGGTCGACGCCAAGGCCAACCCGGAGCAAAAAGCGCTGCTCGGCAAGCTGTCGCCGCAACAGGTCACCTCGACCCGACTGGCCGGCGAACCGATCCAGAGCATCCTCAGCCATGCACCGGGCAATGACCAGGCCATTGGCGGCCTCAAGGTCATGACCGAAAACGGCTGGTTCGCGGCGCGTCCGTCGGGTACCGAAGACATCTACAAGATCTACGCCGAAAGCTTTGTCAGCGACGACCACCTCAAGCAACTGGTGGCAGAGGCGCAAACGCTGGTCGATGGTGCCATTTCCGCGAAATGACCGGGTGTCAACGCCCCCTGTGGTGAGGGGTTCTGTGGCGAGGGGGCTTGCCCCCGTTCGACTGCGAAGCAGTCGTAAATCCAGACGATACGGTGCTTCAGGAAAACCGCGTTTGCTGGTTTCAGGGTCGCTTCGCAACCCAACGGGGGCAAGCCCCCTCGCCACAGTGAGGCGGTAAAAAGGGGCGACCATCACGGTCGCCCCTTTTTTTGGATCGCGTTCAGCGGGTCAAGCCAAATCCACCAGAACGATCTCGCTGTCCTCGATGGCAGTCACCCGCAGCACCTGTTCATCGGCGACGGCTACACCGTCTCGAGCTTGTGCACGCAAGCCATTGACCTCAATGACCCCCGTGGCCGGTACCAGGTACGCACGACGCCCGTTGTCCAAAGGGTACTCGGCGGACTCGCCGGCCTTCAGGTTGGCCGCTACCAGCCGGGCGTCGGCACGGATGCGCAGGCTCTGATCGTCGCCTTCCTTGCCGCTGGCCAGGGTGACAAAACCTTCACGGTTGCCTTTCGGGAACGGCTTGGCGCCCCAGGACGGTGCCAGGCCGGACTCGTTCGGGATAATCCAGATCTGGAAAATCCGGGTCGGCGTCGCTTCCAGGTTGTACTCGCTGTGGGCGATCCCGGTGCCGGCGCTCATGACCTGGACGTCACCCGCTTCGGTGCGGCCCTTGTTGCCCAGGTTGTCCTGGTGGGTGATTGCGCCTTCGCGGACATAGGTGATGATTTCCATGTCGCGGTGCGGGTGCTGCGGGAAACCGGTGCCGGGCGCGATCACGTCGTCATTCCAGACCCGCAGGTTGCCCCAGTTCATGCGCTTGGGGTCGTAGTATTCGGCGAACGAAAAATGGTGGTGAGCATCCAACCAGCCGTGGTGAGCGCCGCCGAGCGAGTTGAAAGGTCTGAGTTCAAGCATGATCGTCTCCAGAAAAGGTTCGTCATGGGGCAAGGTGCCTGAGCCACGAAGCGAGACCGGTGAGTGATGACGGCCATCATCCAACAGGCAACAATCGATAAAAAGCGTAAAAAATGCAGCATTCCCATCGAATGGTTTGATATGAAATGACCTCGAAAGGTTCTCACCCAACCTTCGCTTTATCGCATAAGCCAATGAGTCATAAGCAATTCACTAGAACTCGACGGCAAATGCAGACACCATAGCGCTCAACAGCCTCACACCCTGGAGTCAATCCGCGTGCCGCAACACACCCCCGATCTTCCGCCCGAACTTCGCCCCCTGGCCGAGATGCCGCTGATCAAGCGATTGCTCGCCCGATTTTTCGGTTACAGCCTGACCCGCCTGCACGCACAGCATCGCGCGTCGTGGTTGCATGGTCAGGCCGACGGTTTTCGCAGCGGTCACAGCGCCGGGGTCGATTACGGCTACAAGGAAGGCAAGCTCGAAGGGCTGGAGGAGGGACGACAGGTCCTGCTGATCCGCGACTCGCGCTCCACTGAACACCGGCCACCGAATGTCGACGACCTGCTGTTCGACGATTGGCGCCTGCCGTTGAGCGCCGAGCTGAAGAAACGCATGAAGGCGGATGTTGCGCGGTTGTTGCCAGCCCATGCCCAACCCAGCACCGCCCAGTGGAAAATGATCTTCAGCGACACGCCGTCCACCTCGGTGATCGCGGGCGCCGGTGCAGGCAAATCGACCACGCTGGTGCTGCGTATCCTGCTGCTGAGCCACTACCTGGGCTTCGAATTGGGTTCGATGACAGTGGTGACCTTTACCCGCGAGTCGCGCAAGGACTTCATCAACAAACTGATCGAACTGTTTGCGCTCTGGGGGCGCGCGATCGGTTTCAAGGAGGCGCGGGATCTGGTGCGCACCTTTCACTCGCGGATCCTGCCAATGGTGCGCAGTCTTCCGGGGTTCGAGCGTTTACAGGCGTTCGAGAACCTCAGCCTGCGAGCTGCACAGGGGGACGAGGAGATCGACAGCAATCCGTTCGATCTGCGCATCAACGATGCTCAACGCCAGCAGCTGAACGCCTGCTACCACCGTTTGCACAGTGACGATGAGCGTTTTCGCGAGCTGATCAAGCCCTTGTCCCGGCATGCCTTGCAGCTCAGGGAACTGGAGCGCGATCACCCGGATGTGCAGAAACGCGTGGGCGTTACCGAACTGGCGGCCAAGCGCGATGAAGAACTGTGCGACGCGATTGAAGACCTGTGGTTTCGCGCCGGAGCCTGGCCGATCAAGGGCATCGAGCCGACTCGCCAGTCGTTCGACATCAACGGTTCGAAATTCCATTGCCACGGCTACATCCCGACGCTGGATGCGTGGGTGGTGCTGGGGTTCGATCCTCGGGAAAACCCGCAGGTCACGCGGCCAAACGCCAAGTTGTCGGTGCGCGCAGAGTGGGCAGTAAAGCGCACTCTGTTTCAAGCTTTCTGTCGTAAGCCATTGATATGGCTAGATAGTTACGAGTCATCAAAACGTGTTTTGGCTTCGCTCGCCGGCGATGCCAGCGCCGGGCCGGGCTTCGACTACAAGGTCAAGGGTGAACTCGCCTCTGCGCCGCTGCTCGATTGTTTTGTCGCCGCCGCCGGGTTCATCGAGAACCTCGGGCTGGATGTGCTGGACGCCGTGGCCCGGATGAGCTTCGCCAAGGACGATCCCGACCGGTTCTTCTTCGAGGCCCTGAGCCTTTACTGGCGCGCGCTGGAAGACCATCTGCTCGATCAGAAGCCGCCGATCATGACCTACAACCGCATGTTTGCCCTGTTCAGCGAGCATTCGCCGGAGAATCTCAAACTGCTCGGCGATGAGCTGCTGCGACCGTTGTCGCACCTGATGATCGACGAATTTCAGGATGTCTCGCCGCAGATCGTCTCCTGGATCAGGGCCAGCCTGGCAGAGATCCGTAGCCGCGGACCGGCCATGCACGTCGGGCGCGCTGCCCAGCGTTCCTCGCTGCTCTGTGTGGGCGATGACTGGCAGTCCATCTATGGCTGGCGCGGCAGTTCGCCGACTTACTTCATGGAGTTCAACAAGGAATTCCCGTCGCCGAGCACCACCAAGGTCATGCTCAGCGACAACTACCGCAGCCACCAGCACATCATCGATGCCGCCGAGCACATCGTGCGCGCGGCACCGGCGATTGCCGGCAAGAAAGCCAAGGCCAGCGGTGAACCCAAGGCATTGTTGCCGGTGAACGTGCTCGATCGTGATGACCAAGGCATGGCCCAACGCTTGATGGAGCATTACCGAAAGGGTGATTCGATCTTGATGCTTTATCGAAAAGGTAGCGATAAGTCATTGATAGAAGAGCATATTCAGTCTGTAGTTAATGTTGATTCGAGCTTGCCGTATGAGGCGCGCAGGCTCAAGCAGCTGACGTATCACAGCGCCAAGGGCCTCCAGGCCGATGCAGTGTTTTTGCTCGGCGACTGCCAGCACTTGACCAGTTCACCGTACAAGAATCAGGTCTACCGGATGGCGGGCCTGGGCAAGGCCGGCGACAGCGAACCCTACGACAATGCCCAGAAGGACGAGATCCTGCGGCTGGCGTACGTGGGTATCACCCGCGCTGTCAGCCATTGCTACTGGTACGTCGATACGCAGGACACCCAGGCCGCGAACCTGCCCAAGGCATCCGACCGGATCGGCAAGGGCAAGGCGTTTTTTGTCGACCATCGACAAGGCAAGGCCTCTGCCTGAACGGTTGCCCACAAAAAAACCCACCTGATGTGGGTTTTTTGTGGGCGTTCAGCCTTCAGGCATAACTCCTGAGGGCCTGCGGCGGGGTGAAGGTTTCAAGCTCATCCTCTACAGCTTCGATTATTCGTTCAACATCCGCGGCATTCATGACGGTGGCGCAAGGAATACCGGCAATGGCGATCATGGTCTCGCCAGTGGCACGGTCAAAAAGACGGGCAATCATGCTGCCCGGCGCGTCCATGCTCGCCTCGAAACCCATGGGATGAAAATGCCAGCGCATCAGCTGGCAGGCGTTTGGAAACGTGACTTTACTGAACCCACTATTCATGTGTTGCCCGCCTTCATTTTCGAGCGCTTCCCTTAGCTCATGGTAGGAGGGATGAACCTTCATTGGTTCAACCAGTGACAGTTCTTAAAAGTAGCACCCGGATGTGAAAAAAATGTGGATTTTTCAGGTCGTTTGGCGATTGCTGCCATTGTTTTGATTCAGGTCATTCTTATCGGCAACTTCCGGGTACCCGCCATAATCGGTTTAGTCGTTGAAGACAAAGCGGAAGTTGGGCAAGCTCGGTTTTTTCCCGTCGAGATTTTCAATGCACGCCGAGGATGATGGCCCGTTGCAGACCCAGGCCACGGGCGAGACGGTCATGCGCTATCACTTGCGCTGGAAGCACCGGGATCTGGATGGCGTCATGGCGCTCTATCACCCCGACGTCCAGTACAACGACTTTTTCCAGAACCGGGTCATGGGCCTGGCCGAATTGCGCGAATACGTGCGCAGCAGCATGCCCCGGGACCCGGATGAAGCCCTGGAGCATTCCGACCGCATTCGCCTGGACGGCAACACCGCGTTCATTCAGTACCGCATCACCTTGCGCGGTGGTGAAGGGCTGGTGTCGTTCCGCGCCAGCGAGGCGATCACCGTCAGGGACGGGTTGATCTGGCGGGTCAATGAATATGCTTCGCTGGTGCACGAACAACCTGGCAGCAAGACTTCCGGCAATCAGCGCCCGGCGGTCAGCCGACTCGGCCTGTCGCCTCGCCAGTTGAGCTTCATGGCCGATGACCTGCAGCAGTATTTCCAGCGCCAACAGCCGTACCTCGACCCGGAGCTCGACCTGCAACGGGTGGCGAAAGAGTGCGGGTACAGCCGCAATCAGATTTCCTATCTGCTCAATCAGGTGCTCGGCCAGAGCTTCTACCGCTACGTCAACCAGGCGCGCCTGCAACATCTGCTCGCAGCGCTGGATGCCGCCACACCGCCACTGCGAATCGATGAACTGGCCTTCGCTGCCGGTTTCAATTCGCTGTCGGCGTTCTACAGCTGTTTCCGCCAGCACACCGGCCTGTCGCCCAAGGCCTACGTCAAACAAATTTCTTTGCGTGCACGCGCGCAAGACAGCGCCTGAGACCACGCACTAGGATCGACGCCATCGAAGTTTGAGTGGCGGAGTCTTGCATGCCGGCGTGGCGCACTATCAGTTTGTGGATGGACCAGCTCGACGAGCCGCTATTGGCGCGTCCGGCGCTGGAGCGGGACCTGGATGTGGACGTGGCGATCATCGGCGCGGGCTACACCGGTCTCTGGACCGCCTACTACCTCAAGCGGCAGAAACCCGACCTGAACATTGCGATTGTCGAAGCGCAAACCGCCGGTTTCGGCGCGTCGGGGCGCAATGGCGGCTGGCTGATGGGCAATTTGCTGGGTGAAGATCGCCTGCTCGCCGGTCTGCCGGCCGAAGAGCGCCGCGCTTCCTACGCTTTGTTGCACAGCATTCCGGATGAAGTGGAGGTTGTCCTCGAACGCGAGGGGATCGACTGCGACTACCGTAAAGGCGGGGTGCTGTATTGCGCGGCGCGCTATCCGGAGCAAGAGGCCAGCCTTCGCCGCTACCTGGACGATCTCCACCGCCAGGGCCTCGACGACAGCCACTATCGCTGGCTGAGTCCGGAACAACTGGCACAACAGATCCGCGTCGCCAAACCCTACGGCGGTATCTACGCGCCGCATGTTGCGACCATCCACCCGGCCAGGCTGGTACGCGGGTTGGCCCGGGCGGTGGAGCGCCTGGGGGTGAACATCTACGAAAACAGCCCGGTCACCCATTGGCAGTCCGGCAGCCTGCGCACGGCGAAAGCCTCGGTGCGCAGCCGGTGGATTGTGCCGGCGGTAGAAGGCTACTCCGTCACCTTGCCGCCATTGGGGCGTTATCAGATGCCGGTGCAGAGCCTGATTGTCGCGACCGAGCCATTGTCGGCGGCCACCTGGGACGAAATCGGCCTGAGCCGCGGCCAGGCGTTCAGCGAGGCCAGTCGTCAGGTCACCTACGGGCAGCGTACCGCCGACAACCGTTTGATCTTTGGCGCCCGGGGCGGCTATCAGTTTGCTGGCAAGCTACGCCACGACTTCGACCTGACCACGGACGAAAAGGAGCTGCGGCGCTATCTGTTCGGCGAGTTGTTCCCGCAGTTGAAGAACGTACAGATCACCCATTCCTGGGGCGGCAACCTGGGCATGTCCCGGCACTTCCAGCCACACATGCTCTGCGACCGGGCCAACGGCATTGCCTTGTCGGGCGGCTATGGCGGCGAGGGCGTCGGCGCCAGCAACCTGGGCGGGCGGACGCTGGCCGACCTGATCCTGGGCCGCGACACCGATCTGGTCCGCCAGCCATGGGTCATCCCCCAGCGAGGCCTCGATGCGCTCAGGGCCTGGGAGCCGGAGCCCATCCGCTGGCTCGGCTACAACGCAATCATCCGCAGCTTTGTCCATGAGGACCAGACCCTGGCCAACCCGGCTACCGCGCCCTGGCGGCGCAAGCTGGCCAGCGGGGTTGCCGGTTTCATGGAAGGTTTCATGCACTGAACGGCACGCTCTTCATCTACAGGCTACATCGACAGGTATTCCCATGAGCATCACGCAATTCAAGAACACCGCAACCCTGAAACTGCAAGAGTCCAATCCGGTCGCCGTGCCCCTGGGCACTCCCGTGGCTGTGGCGTCGACCACCAGCGTCGAACGCGACGACGGTGTCGAGACCGGTGTCTGGGAGTGCACGCCCGGGCGCTGGCGGCGGCAGATCGTCGCCCAGGAGTTCTGCCACTTCATTCAGGGCCGCTGCACCTTCACCCCGGACGGCGGTGAACCGCTGCACATTGAAGCTGGCGACGCACTGATGTTGCCGGCCAACAGCCTCGGTATCTGGGACATCCAGGAAACCGTGCGCAAGACCTACGTTTTGATTTTTTGAATGCTTTTGAAGTTTGAAAGCTGATCTTTTGATTGCCTGCCAATAACAACAACCCCTACAGGAATCGACTCATGATCCGAAAGACCCTGACGCTGGCCCCGCTGATGCTGGTCGCATCAATCGGCCAGGCCGCCGAAACCGTCAAAATCTATAACTGGTCGGATTACATCGCGCCAGACACCACGAAAAACTTCCAGAAAGAAACCGGCATCGGCTTCACCTACGACGTCTACGACAGCAACGAAACCCTCGATGGCAAGCTGATGACCGGCAAATCCGGTTACGACGTGGTGTTTCCGTCCAACCACTTCATGGCCCGGCAGATTGAAGGCGGCGCACTGAAGAAGCTCGACAAGAGTCAGTTGCCGAACTGGAAGAACCTCAACCCGGTATTGCTCAAGGCGTTGCAGACCAACGATCCGGGCAACGAGCACGGCTTCCCGTACCTGTGGGGCAGCACCGGCATCGGCTACAACATTGCCAAGGTCAAGGCGGTGCTGGGCGACAACGCCCCGGTGGATTCCTGGGACCTGATCTTCAAGCCCGAGAACATGCAGAAGTTGCAGAAGTGCGGCGTGGCCATCCTCGACAACGGCCCTGAACTGCTGCCGGCCGCGTTGAACTACCTCGGGTTGCCGCATCACAGCAAGAACCCGGAAGACTACAAGAAGGCCGAAGCCCTGCTGATGAAAGTGCGGCCCTATGTCAGCTATTTCCACTCGTCCAAGTACACCAGTGACCTGGCCAATGGCGATATCTGCGTCGCGGTCGGTTTCTCCGGCGACATCCTGCAAGCGGAGAACCGTGCCAGGGAAGCCAACAATGGCATCGACATCGGCTACTCGATTCCCAAGGAAGGCGCTGCGATCTGGTTCGATATGGTCGCGATGCCGGCCGACGCTCCGGACGACAAGGCCGGCTACGCCTTCATGGACTACCTGCTGCGCCCGGACGTCATGGCCAGCGTCAGCAACTACGTGCACTACGCCAATGGCAACGAGCAGGCCGACAGCCTGATCGACCCGGCGATCAAGAACGACACCAAGGTTTACCCAAGTCCTGAAATGATGGGCAAGCTGTTTGCGCTGGAAGCCATGCCACTGAACATCGACCGGGTGCGTACCCGGGTCTGGAACAAGATCCGCACCGGCAGTTGAAGCATTGAGCGGCCATCGGGACAGGACGTCCCGATGCCATCTTCCTCAGCCGACCGGCTCGGCTGCGCAACTCATCTGGCCTGAGCCGGGTATCTGCAAAAACACGTCGTTGTCGATTTGCCAGAAGCTGTAGTTGCCTTTGTAATCCCTGCCCGTGTACTGGGTTCCTGAATGACTCGGCACCTGGTTCAGGGTGATGGAGGTGTTGGCCCATTTCAGGAACACGACGCCAGGTTCAACGGTAAAGAAGGTCGCGGCAACCAAGGCGTTAAACCCTGCGCAACGATAGGCCACCGGGCCCTCCGTGAGCCTGCTTGGGTCTTTGGTTCTGGCAATGGCCGAGCCCTGGCGCAACTGGAACGCACGCTCGGCATAACTTCGGATGACGCACGCCTTGGCTTGAGTCCCGCCATCACACTGGTTACGGGACTCAATCCAGAACCGCTGATCGATCTCGACTTTATTCGGGCGCGGCACTGAATGCTCGTCGGTGAGCGCCAGGAGATAAAGACGATTGAGTTCCAGGTCCATGCGCGCCAGTTGGGCGTCGTGACAGACAAGTTTTTCGGCGGATGCCTGGGGGTTGGCGCAATCGAAACTGGTTTTGTACGTTGGCAAGGGCTTTGGCTTGGCCTTGGCCTTTGTGGCGGCGTCACACAGGCTCGCCGTCACGCACGCGCTGACGGCGAGCACAGAGACCAGAAGTGGCATGACCATTTTCATTTCGGCGTCACCTGAGTCTTTGCGTGATGCCCGTATTGCAACGCCGGTATCCAAGCGTTGCACAGTCATTCGGTCGCACGGGGTCTATCGAGTGTAAAGCAGTGCTCGAAACCTGCCACATCGTGCCGGGAGAAACGTCAGTCTTGCTCACGAATCGTTGCCACTTCATCGGCCCTGACTTTCACCATCTTTCCCGAAATGTCCTCGAACTCGAAGAACCCGTCCCGGGTTCTGGTCTTCGGCATGTCCTTGGTCAGGTACTGGGTGCCGTTCTGCAGCGTCACCACCGTTGGCGTCGAGCAGCCGGCCAGCATCAGCAGGGCCGCTGCCGCCAGGGGCAAGCCCAAAGTCTTGATGTTCATGATCACCTCCCGTACGTTTCGAAGCAGCGCCATCCGCTCAAGGCTGCCACTGCACCTCCATGGCAGTTGGTGCCGCCTGGGGGGCAGAAAGTTCTGCCGCCCGGGAAATATTCCGTACAGCGCCGCCATCTATCCTTTTCCGATTGCACCGGGCAGGGGGGAACTGGTATCTGTACGCATAACCAGTACTCGCTCGCCATGGCCCATTTCCCCGTGACTGCAAATCCCCTCGACGATCCGTTCTATTACTTGAACAACTTCATGCAAGTGCTTGATTGGCTTGAGCAGCGCTTCAGCGATGTGCTGAGCGTCGAAGAGCAGTGCTTCATTGATGAGTTTAAGCGCTTGCCCCGCGAGTCGCAGGCACTGCTGGTCAGGATGGTGATGCGCAAAGGCGTGCATTTCAGGGCGAGCAAGCTGCATTACGACGAAATCGGCGATATCGGCACAGCCGCCGGCCCGCTGCTCGAACTGGGTTGGGCCGACGAGCATATGCCCATCACCATCGACGAATTGTTCGAGGTGCTGCTCAAGGCGGAAGTCCTCCAGACCTTCGCCACTGTCATCGATCAACCCAAAGGCAAGAAAGTCGATTGGCTGCCGACGCTGAGCGAGCAGTTTCCTCAGGCGCAAAGCTTGAACGACTGGTGCCCGTGGCTGGATGAGCGTCTGTTCAGCCTGACCATCATGGCGCTGTGCGACCGCCTGCGCCTGATGTTCTTCGGCAACCTGTACCAGGACTGGTCGGAATTCGTGTTGGCCGACCTCGGCATTTATACCTACGAAAAAGTCGAGTTCTGTGCCGAGTCCCGCGGCTTGCGCAACCGGGAAGACGTGGATGCCTGTGTCCTGCTGCACGGGTACCAGCAACAATTCGAGGCCGGGCAAGGGCTGGAAGAGGTGGTCGAGCGTATCAAGGAGCTGGTGCTGGACAATCCGTGGTTGCAACGGCGGCGCGGCAAGCTGCTGTTCCAGATAGGCCAGCATTGCGAACGCATCGCGGATTTCGCCATGGCCCTGGACCTCTATCGCGAATGTGCTTATCCGGGCGCGCGCTCGCGGCTGATTCGTGTGCTGGAGCGCAGTGGCGAGTTTGCGTTGGCGCTGGATCTGGCCACACAGGCCGAACAGGCTCCGGAAAGTGCCGCCGAACACCAGCAGTTGCTCCGTGTGCTGCCACGCCTGCGGCGCAAGCTCGGCGGGCCGCCGATCAAACGGGCAGCGCCTCGGCAAATGCAGCGTCTGGACCTGCAATTGCCCAGGACAGACCCGGCGTTAGCAGTGGAATTTCACGTTCAGGCGCATTTGACCCAAGCGTCGGCACCGGTGCACTACGTCGAAAACAGCCTGGTCAATTCGCTGTTTGGCCTGCTGTGTTGGCCGGCGATTTTCGCGCCTTTGCCGGGTGCTTTTTTTCACCCGTTCCAGCGCGGGCCGGTGGACTTGCTCAGCGAAGACTTCCATGAACGCCGGGCCGAACTGTTTCAGGCCTGCCTGGCCGAACTCGACGACGGGCGCTATAAGCAGACCATCCGCGAACGTTATGCCGCCAAGTGGGGCGTGCAGTCGCCGTTCGTATTCTGGAGCGTGCTCGACGAAGAGCTGCTGGAGCAGGCCCTGGATTGCCTGCCGGCCGAGCACCTCAGGCACTGGTTCAACCGCCTGCTGCTGGACATCAAGGCCAATCGCGCCGGCATGCCGGACCTGATCCAGTTCTGGCCGCAGCAAAAGACCTACCGCATGATCGAAGTCAAAGGCCCGGGCGATCGCCTGCAGGACAACCAGTTGCGCTGGCTGGAATTCTGTCATGAGCACCAGATGCCGATTGCCGTGTGCTACGTGCAATGGGCGGAGCAGGGCGCTTGAGCTACAGCATTGCGGTGCGGGCGCTGTGTGAGTTCACCGCCAAGGCCGGCGACCTCGATCTGCGCTTTACACCGTCGCCCACGGCGCTGGAAGGCATCGTCGGGCACCGTACGGTGGCATCGCGGCGCAGCGAAGGCTATCAAAGCGAAGTCGCCCTTGAAGGCCAGTATCAATCATTGACGGTCAAGGGCAGGGCGGATGGCTATGACCCAGGGCAAAACTGCCTGGAAGAGGTCAAGACCTACCGCGGTGACCTGAGCAAGCAACCGGCCAACCACCGTCAATTGCATTGGGCCCAGGCGAAAATCTACGGCTGGTTGATGTGCCGCAAACTGGATCTGCCCCGGATCAACCTGGCGCTGGTGTATTTCGACATCGTCAGCGAAAAGGAAACCTGCCTGGTCGAGCCCTTCGAGGCTGCGCAGCTGCAACAGTTCTTCGAGCAGCACTGCGCGCGTTTCCTCCAATGGGCGCAGCAGGAAGTCGCCCATCGCGACGGGCGCAATCTCGCGGCGCAGCATCTGGCGTTTCCCCACGCCGGTTTTCGGCCGGGGCAGCGCCACCTCGCCGAGTCGGTGTTCAAGGCTGTCAGTACGGGGCGCTGCCTGATGGCCCAGGCGCCCACTGGCATTGGCAAGACCCTGGGCACCCTGTTTCCCATGCTCAAGGCGCTGGCGCCGCAGCAACTGGACAAAGTGTTCTTCCTCACGGCGAAAACCCCGGGACGCAAGCTGGCCCTGGACGCCGCGCAGGTGATTCTGGCCAGCACCGATGCGCCGCCGTTGCGGGTGCTGGAGATGATCGCCCGGGACAAGGCCTGCGAACACCCGGACAAAGCCTGCCACGGTGAGTCCTGCCCACTGGCCCGGGGCTTCTACGATCGCCTGCCTGCTGCACGGCAGGCGGCCAGTCAACTGAGCCTGTTGAACCAGAGCGCCTTGCGCGAGGTTGCCCTGGCCCACGATGTCTGTCCGTATTACCTGAGCCAGGAAATGGCGCGCTGGGCCGACGTGGTGGTTGCCGACTACAACTATTACTTCGATTTCAGCGCGCTGCTGTTCGGTCTGGCCCAGGCCAACAACTGGAAGGTCGCGGTACTGGTCGACGAAGCCCATAACCTGGTGGAACGCGGCCGGCAGATGTACAGCGCCAGCCTAGACCAGGCGACCTTCAACGGTGTGCGCAAAACCGCACCCGACGTGCTGAAAAAACCGATGCAGAGAGTCAACCGCGAGTGGAACGCCCTGCATAACGCGCAAACCGGCGCCTACCAGGCTTACGACAAGGCGCCGGAAAAGCTCCTTCAGGCACTGTCATCGTGCAGCGCCAGCATCGGTGACTACCTGAACGATCACCCGCAAGGTCTGGACAGCACGCTGCAGGGCTTTTACTTCGATATGTTGCATTTTGGCCGGGTGGCCGAGCTTTTCGACGAAAATTTCCTGTTCGACATCAGCAAGCGCGACCTTGAGCGCAAGCGCAATCTCTCGCAGTTGTGCCTGCGCAATGTGGTGCCCGCCGGGTTCATCCGCCCGCGCCTGACGGCTGCGCGCAGCACGGTGCTGTTTTCCGCGACCCTCAACCCCCGGCACTATTACGCCGATTTGCTGGGTACACCGGCGGACACGGTGTGCATCGACGTCGAGTCGCCGTTCCATGCCGATCAATTGCAAGTGCACATCGTCAGCCAGATCTCCACGCGGTTCGTACATCGCCAGTCCTCCCTCGAACCTATTGTGGATTTGATCGCCAGACAGTTCGGCACGCGCCCCGGCAATTACCTGGCGTTTTTCAGCAGTTTCGATTACTTGCAGCAAGTGGCGCAGTTACTCGCCGAGAAACATCCGCACATCAGTCTGTGGTCGCAGTCCCGAGGCATGGGCGAAGCGCAGCGTCAGCAGTTTCTCGATCAATTCCACGCCGACGGCCAGGGTGTCGGCTTCGCGGTTCTGGGCGGAGCCTTTGGCGAAGGCATCGATTTGCCCGGTGCCCGGTTGATCGGTGCATTCATCGCCACACTGGGGCTGGCGCAGCTCAATCCGGTGAACGAGCAACTGAAGCGGCGCATGGCCGCGATTTTTGGCGCCGGTTACGACTACACCTATCTGTTTCCCGGCGTACAGAAAGTGGTGCAGGCCGCTGGGCGGGTCATCCGCACGCAACAGGATCAAGGGGTGGTGATGCTGATCGACGACCGTTTTGCCGAGAGCAAGGTCAAGCAGTTGCTGCCGCGTTGGTGGACTTTCCAAAATCCCGTTATGACGCATACTCCAGAGAGTCAATGAGGCGGTGGGATCAATGAGCGAAGATCGAACCAGGGTCAGTGCCATCGAAGACGGTCGCTTTCGGCTATTGATCGATGCGGTGATCGACTATGCGATCTACATGATTGATCCCGACGGCATCATCACCAGCTGGAATGCCGGCGCCAGGCGCTTCAAGGGCTATGAGGAAGCGGAGATTCTCGGCCAGCATTTCTCGCGTTTCTATACCGATGAAGATCGCCGTGCCGGCTTGCCCCAGCGGGCACTGGACACGGCGATTCGCGAAGGGCGCTTTGAAGGCGAAGGCTGGCGAGTACGCAAGGACGGTACGCATTTCTGGTCCCATGTGGTCATCGACCCGATCCTCGACCCGTCGGGTACGTTGCTGGGTTTCGCCAAGATCACCCGGGACCTGACCGATCGCAAAATGGCCGAGGAAACCCTCAAGCAAAGCGAGCAGCAGTTCCGCCTGCTGGTGCAGAGCGTCACGGACTATGCGATCTATATGCTTTCGCCGGACGGCCGCGTGAGCAACTGGAACCCTGGCGCCCAGCGCATCAAGGGTTACTTGCCCGAAGAAGTGATTGGCCAGCATTTTTCGATGTTCTATACCCCGGAGGATCGCGAAGCCCGCGAGCCACAACGGACGCTGGACATCGCCGTTCGTGAAGGACGCTTTGAAAACAAGGGCTGGCGGATGCGCAAGGACGGTACGCGGTTCCTTGCCCACGTCATTGTCGACCCGATCCGGGGCGATACCGGCACCTTGCTCGGTTTCGCCAAGATTACCCGCGATATCACCGAAGTCACGCAAGCGCAGCAGGCGCTGGAGCAAACCCGGGAGGCCTTGTTCCAGGCGCAGAAAATGCAGGCCATCGGTCAGCTCAGTGGCGGCATTGCTCACGACTTCAACAACCTGCTGACGGTGATCCTCGGCAATCTGGAAATCCTGCGCAAGCGGGTGACGGACGATCCCAAAGTAACCCGTTTGATCGACAATGCCACCCAGGGTGCCTTGCGCGGCGTGTCCCTGACCCAGCGCATGCTGGCGTTTGCCCGACGCCAGGAACTCAAGTCGGAACCGGTGCGGATACCGGCATTGGTGGAGGGCATTTCCGGGCTGTTGCGCAGCTCCCTGGGGCCTTCGGTGAAAATCGAAACGTGTTTTCCCGAGGGGCTCGAACCCGTGATGGCCGACCTCAACCAGCTGGAGCTGGCGGTCCTGAACCTGGCGACCAATGCCCGTGATGCCATGCCCGGCGGCGGGACCATCATCTTCAGTGCCAGAACCAATGAAGTGACGGACAGCACCAGCTCATCCCTGGCGGCGGGGCGTTATGTCTGCCTGAGTGTTGCCGATACGGGCGAGGGCATGGACGAAACCACGCTGGCCTCGGCGATGGACCCGTTCTTTACCACCAAGGGCGTGGGCAAAGGCACGGGCCTGGGGTTGTCGATGGTCCACGGCTTTATCGAGCAATTGGGTGGGCGCTTCATCCTCAAGAGCCGCAAGGGCCAGGGCACGACCGCCGAACTCTGGTTGCCGGTCGCCGCCAGCGGTTCGGCCGTCCAGCCGGTCGCCAAGGCGCTGGCCGTAACGGTGCCTCGCCTGTGCGTGCTGGTGGTGGACGATGACAGCCTGGTGTTGACCAGCACCAGCCTGTTGCTCGAGGACCTTGGCCACCGGGTAATCAGTGCGGCCAGCGGTGCGACGGCGCTGGAGTTGTTTGCAAGTGAACCGGATATCGACCTGGTCATCACCGACATGGCCATGCCGCAGATGAATGGCGCGCAACTGGCCAATGCCCTGAGGGGCATCCGACCGAACGTGCCGATCATCCTCGCCACCGGTTATGCCGAGCGGCTGGAAGGCTTTGCCACCCACCTGCCGCGTTTGTCGAAACCCTTTACCCAGCTCAATCTGGTGGAAATCATTGCCCTGGCGATGAAGTGACGCGGTGGACCTGATTACCCGGTGTTTGTAGGAGCGAGCTCGCTCGCGATGGAGTGTCAGTCGACACTCTCTCCGCTGACACACCATCGTCGGAACGCCGCCCGGAGCAAGCTCGCTCCTACAGTTGGCGCAAACTGCGCTCCATCCGTGCAATGCCTTCTTCCAGCAGCGACCGCGGGCAGCCGAAATTCAGGCGCACGAACTGCTTGCAGTCATCGCCGAAGTCCAGGCCGGCGCTCAAGCCGACTCGGGCCTGTTCCAGGAAGAACTGCTGCGGGTCGTCCAGCCCCAGCGCCGTGCAGTCGAGCCATGCCAGGTAGGTGCTTTGCGGCAGGTTCATGGTGATGCCCGGCAGACGGGTGCGCACGGCTTCGGCGAGGAAATCGCGATTGCCCTGCAGGTAGACCTTCAGCGCGGCCAGCCATGGCGCCGCTTCGCTGTAGGCGACACGGGTGGCTTCCATGCCCAGCGGGTTGACGCTGTCGACCATGCCGCACCGGGCGTGGTTGACCTTCTCGCGCAGGTGGCGGTCCTGGATGATCATGAACGAAGTTTTCAGGCCGGCGATGTTGTAGGCCTTGCTCGCCGACATCAGCGTGATGGTGCGCTGCGCGATCTGCGGGCTCAGGGTGGCCATCGGAATGTGCGTGCGGCCATCGAAGCACAACTCGGCGTGGATCTCGTCGGAAATGATCCAGGCATCGTGCTCAAGGCAAATCTCGGCAATGGCCTGCAGTTCCGCACGCGGGAAGGCCTTGCCCAACGGGTTGTGCGGATTGCTCAGCAACAGGGCGCCACCGCCTTGCAGTGACTGGCTCAAGGCGTCCAGCGGCGTGGTGTAGGTGCCATCGGCCTGCGCATCGAAACTCAGCTCGACCTTGTTCAGGCCCCAATGCCCGGGTGCGTGGCGCAGCGGCGGGTAGTTCGGAACCTGCACGACGACGTTCTGCTGCGGCTGCACCAGGGCCTTCAAGGCCATGTTGAAACCCGACTCGACGCCCGGCAGGAAGATCAGCTCCTGGGGCTCGACGCGCCAGGCGTATTTGTTCCAGAGGTCGGCGACGATCGCCTCGCGCAGGTTGTCCTGGGCCACGCTGTAACCGACCATAGGGTGTTCCAGGCGCTTTTGCAGGGCCTGGATGATCACCGGTGGCGCGGCGAAATCCATGTCGGCGACCCACATCGGCAAGACGTCGGCCGGGTAGCGGCTCCACTTGGTACTGCCGGTGTCGTGGCGGTCGAACACCTGATCAAAATCGAAAGTCATGCGGGGTCTCGTAACGGCAGGTTGGTTATGGCGCCATGATAATCGCCAACCCCCTGTAGGAGCGAGCTTGCTCGCGATGGCGGTAAACACTTTCCCTGTGGGAGCGGGCTTGCCCGCGAAGAGGTCGGCAGATCCAGCACGAGTGTTGGCTGACACTACGCTTTCGCGGGCAAGCCCGCTCCCACAGGTTTTGTGTGTGCTGCAGGATTGGGGCCCGACGGTCGGCTGTCATGGTGAATTCGACAGCATTGGCTACAGTTTGTAGTGTCGGCAGCCAGTCTGCCGCGACCGTGTTTGTTCGAAAAAGCCCGGCCATGTACCGGGCGCCACCTGATCAGGAGTGCACGATGGATCTCAGCCGTCGTCAGTTCTTCAAGGTCGCCGGTATCGGCCTTGCAGGCTCTAGCCTGGGCGCGTTGGGCATGGCCCCGACGCCAGCCTTTGCCGAACAGGTGCGTCATTTCAAGCTCGCCCACACCCATGAAACCCGCAACACCTGCCCGTATTGCTCGGTCGGGTGCGGCTTGATCATGTACAGCCAGGGCGATACGGCGAAGAATGTCGCGCAAAACATCATTCATATCGAAGGCGACGCCGATCACCCGGTCAACCGCGGCACCCTTTGCCCCAAAGGCGCAGGCCTGCTGGACTTCATACACAGCCCAGGCCGCCTGCAATACCCGCAGGTGCGCAAGCCGGGCAGCAGCGAGTGGACCCGCATCTCCTGGGATGAAGCGCTCGATCGCGTCGCCGACCTGATGAAGGCCGACCGCGACGCCAACTTCATCGAGAAGAACGCCCAGGGCCAAACGGTGAACCGCTGGCTGACCACCGGTTTCCTCGCCGCATCGGCGGCCTCCAATGAAGCCGGCTATATCACCCACAAGGTGGTGCGCAGTCTCGGCATGCTCGGGTTCGATAACCAGGCGCGTGTCTGACACGGCCCGACGGTGGCAAGTCTTGCCCCGACGTACGGCCGTGGTGCCATGACCAATACCTGGACCGATATCGCCAACGCGAATCTGGTTCTGGTGATGGGCGGCAACGCAGCGGAAGCGCACCCCTGCGGCTTCAAATGGGTGACCGAAGCCAAGGCGCACAACAAGGCGCGGCTGATCGTGGTCGATCCGCGTTTTACCCGGACCGCCTCGGTGGCCGACTACTACGCGCCGATCCGTACCGGCACCGACATCGCCTTCATGGGCGGGCTGATCAATTACCTGTTGACCGAGGACAAGATCCAGCACGAGTACGTGCGCAACTACACCGACGTGTCGTTCATCGTCAAGACCGGCTATGGCTTCGAGGACGGGATCTTCAGCGGCTACGACGCGGCCAAGCGCCTGTACACCGACAAGTCCGGCTGGGGTTATGAACTGGGCGAGGATGGCTTTGCCAAGGTCGATCCGACCCTGCAGGACCCACGCTGTGTCTATCAGTTGATGAAGCAGCATTACAGCCGCTACAGCAAAGAGCTGGCGAGCCAGATCTGTGGCATGCCGGTCGACGCCATGCAGAAGATATGGGAGGAAATCGCCACTTGCTCGCAACCGGGCAAGACCATGACCATCCTCTATGCGCTGGGCTGGACCCAACACTCGATTGGCGCGCAGATGATCCGCAGCGCGGCGATGGTGCAATTGCTGCTGGGCAACGTCGGCATGCCGGGCGGGGGCGTGAATGCCTTGCGCGGGCATTCCAACATCCAGGGGCTGACGGACCTGGGGCTGTTGTCCAACTCACTGCCGGGATACCTCACGCTACCCGGCGATGCCGAGCAGGATTACAACGCCTATATCGTCAAGCGCACGCAGAAACCCTTGCGCCCGGGGCAACTGTCCTACTGGCAGAACTACGGCAAGTTCCACGTCAGCCTGATGAAAGCCTGGTATGGCGCCAACGCCACGGCCGAAAACAACTGGGCCTACGACTACCTGCCGAAACTGGACATTCCCCAATACGACATCCTCAAGGTGTTCGACCTGATGGGCCAGGGCAAGGTCAACGGCTACATGTGCCAGGGCTTCAACCCGATTGCCGCGTTGCCGGACAAAAACCGCGTGACCGCGGCACTGGCCAAACTGAAGTGGCTGGTGGTGATGGACCCGCTGGCCACCGAAACTTCGGAATTCTGGCGCAATGTCGGGCCGTACAACGATGTCAAGAGTGCCGACATCCAGACCGAAGTCATTCGCCTGCCCACCACCTGCTTTGCCGAGGAGGACGGCTCGCTGGTCAACAGCAGTCGCTGGCTGCAATGGCACTGGAAGGGCGCCGACGGGCCGGGGCAAGCGCAGACCGACATCCGCATTATGAGCGAGCTGTTCGTGCGCCTGCGCCAGCGCTATCAGGCACAAGGCGGCAAGTACCCCGATCCGCTGCTCAAACTGTCGTGGCCGTACAAGATCCCGGATGAACCTTCGCCCGAGGAGCTGGCGAAGGAAATCAACGGCTACGCCACCACGGACTTCACCGACGCCACGGGCGCGGCGATCAAGGGCAATTCGCAACTGGCCGGGTTTGGCCAGCTCAAGGATGACGGCAGCACCGCGTCCGGCTGCTGGATTTTCTGTGGCAGCTGGACCGAACTGGGCAACCAGATGGCCCGCCGCGACAACAGCGACCCGTACGGCATGCACCAGCATCAGGGCTGGGCCTGGGCCTGGCCGGCCAACCGGCGGATTCTCTACAACCGTGCCTCGGCGGATTTGCAAGGCAAGCCGTGGGATCCGAAAAAGCGCTTGGTGTGGTGGAACGGCAAGGCCTGGGCCGGCACCGATGTGCCGGACTACAAGGCCGACGTGCCGCCGGAAGCGGGGATGAACCCGTTCATCATGAACCCTGAGGGCGTGGCGCGATTCTTCGCCGTCGACAAGATGAACGAAGGCCCGTTCCCCGAGCACTACGAGCCGTTCGAGACACCGATCGGCATCAACCCTCTGCACCCGCAAAACAAGAAAGCCACCAGCAACCCGGCGGCGCGGATCTTCGATTCGGTCTGGGATTCCCTCGGCGTGGCCAAGGATTACCCGTACGCCGCCACCAGTTACCGGCTGACCGAGCATTTCCACTTCTGGAGCAAGCATTGCAAGCTCAACGCGATTGCCCAGCCCGAGCAGTTCGTGGAAATCGGCGAAGTGCTGGCCAAGGAAAAAGGCATCGTCGCCGGCGACCGGGTGCGGGTCAGCAGCAAGCGCGGCTTCATTGAAGCGGTGGCCGTGGTGACCAAGCGGATACGTCCGCTGCAGGTCAACAATCAGGTGGTGCACCAGATCGGCATTCCGCTGCACTGGGGGTTCACCGGGCTCACGCGGCACGGTTACCTGACCAACACCCTGGTGCCGTTCCTCGGCGATGGCAACACCCAGACCCCGGAATCCAAGTCATTCCTGGTCAACGTGGAGAAAGTCTAAATGGCCAGCCAAGACATCATCGCCCGTTCGGCCACCACCACCGTCCCGTCCTCGGTACGCCAGCTGGAGGAAGTCGCCAAGCTGATCGACACCACCAAATGCATCGGCTGCAAGGCTTGCCAGGTCGCCTGCTCGGAATGGAACGAGTTGCGCGACGAAGTCGGCCACAACCATGGCACCTACGACAACCCGCAGGACCTCACCGCAGAAACCTGGACGCTGATGCGCTTCACCGAGCACGAGACCGACGCCGGCAACCTGGAATGGCTGATCCGCAAGGATGGCTGCATGCACTGCGCCGAGCCCGGTTGCCTGGCGGCGTGCCCCAGCCCCGGCGCGATCATCAAGCACGCCAACGGCATCGTCGATTTCAACCAGGACCATTGCATCGGCTGCGGCTACTGCATCACCGGCTGCCCGTTCAACATTCCACGGATCTCGCAGAAGGATCACAAGGCCTACAAATGCACCTTGTGCTCGGACCGGGTGGCGGTGGGGCTGGAACCGGCCTGCGTGAAAACCTGCCCGACCGGTGCCATCGTGTTCGGCTCCAAGGACGACATGAAGGAACACGCGGCCGAGCGTATCGTCGACCTCAAGAGCCGCGGCTTTGAAAACGCCGGCCTGTATGACCCCGAAGGCGTCGGCGGCACCCACGTGATGTACGTGTTGCACCATGCCGATACGCCACGGTTGTACGCCGGTTTGCCCGATCACCCGGCGATCAGTCCGCTGGTAGGGCTGTGGAAAGGCATGAGCAAGCCGTTGGCGCTGCTGGCCATGGGCGTAGCGGTGCTGGCCGGGTTCTTCCACTACGTGCGCGTCGGCCCGCAAATCGTCGAAGAGGATGAACATCCAGCGCCGCCGGACAACGCCGTGCACGAAGTCGATCCGTCGGTGCACACCTTCGATCCCCGTGGGGAGGGCAGGCCATGAGCAACAAGACGATCCTGCGCTACACCAGCAACCAGCGCACCAATCACTGGCTGGTGGCGATCCTGTTCTTCATGGCCGGGTTGTCCGGGCTGGCGCTGTTCCACCCGGCACTGTTCTGGCTGAGCAACCTGTTCGGCGGCGGACCCTGGACACGCATCCTCCACCCGTTCATGGGCGTGCTGATGTTCGTGCTGTTCCTCGGCCTGGTGTTGCGCTTCTGGCGCGCCAACCAATTCATCGCCAATGACCGCCTGTGGCTCAAGCGCATCGACCGGGTGATGCTGAACAAGGAGGAGGGCGTGCCGCCCATAGGCAAATACAACCCCGGGCAGAAGCTGCTGTTCTGGACTTTACTGCTGTGCATGCTGGTGCTGCTGTTGAGCGGCCTGGTGATCTGGCGTGCGTACTTCAGCGACTGGTTCGGCATCACCACGATCCGCTGGGCGATGTTGCTGCATGCGTTGGCCGCTTTTGTGCTGATCCTGAGCATCATCGTGCACATCTACGCCGGGATCTGGATCAAAGGCTCGGTCAGCGCCATGTTGCACGGCCGGGTCAGCCGCGGCTGGGCGAAGAAGCACCACGAACTCTGGTATCGCCAAGTGACTCAAGATGAGAGCCGTGACGAAGCTCCCGCGCGACCGATCACCAAAAAGGGCTGACCTTTGCCAACCATCCTCGAACCCGGAGAAATCGAAGCGGCGGCCAGTTCGCCGCCGTTTCTGTACATGCCCCCGCCCAACCTGTTCAGCCTGCGCGCCCAGCGCCTGGAAACGCTGGCCGTGGGGCACCCGCTGGCCGATTACCTGCACCTGATTGCCGGATTGTGCCGGGTGCAGCAACAGGTGCTGGACGACCCGCCACTCGGTGAGCCCCTCGACCGGCAACGCATCGAGTTGTGCCAGCAACACGGCTTGGCGCCGTTCGCAGCCGACAGCCTGGCGCGCGAAGACGATTGGCAGCTTTACCTCGATGCCTTGCTGCAGCGCTATGGCGCACCGGCACCCTCTGCTGTGGCCGACGCCGTGCAATCCTTGCGCCTGGCCGCTGCCGGGCAACACCGCGCCTGGGCGGTGGCGTTGCTCAGCGGCCAGTATTCGCTGGTGCCGGCGGCGCTGGTGCCGTTCCTCGGTGCGGCGCTGCAAACGGCGTGGAGCCACTGGCTGTTGAGTACGCCGAACCTGGCGCTGACTCCCGGCGACGGCCTCAGCCAGTGCCCGGCCTGTGGCTCGCCGGCCATGGCCGGGGTCATCCGCCATCGCGGCAGGCACAACGGCTTGCGTTACCTGGTCTGTTCGTTGTGCGCCTGCGAGTGGCATGTGGTGCGGGTCAAGTGCGTGTATTGCGAGCAGAGCAAGGGCCTGGAATACCTCAGCCTTGACGACGATCGCCATGCCGCCAACCAGGCGCCGTTGCGTGCCGAAGTCTGCCCCGGTTGCAACAGCTATCTGAAGTTGCTCTATCTGGAGAACGATGCGGACGCCGAAGCGCTGTCGGCAGACTTGTGCAGCCTGATGCTCGACATGCGCCTGGCCCAGGACGGTTATCAGCGTTTGGCACCGAATCTGTTGCTGGCGCCGGGAGACGAGTAACCGCAGCGTCTACACTCTGGCGCGACGGTCATTCGTTTTCAGGAGCGCCAGATGTCTGCACAGGGTGCCAGCCAACCCTTGCGTCTACCTTCCATCGACAGTTTGTTGCGCCACCCGGCGTGCCAGCCGTTGGCCGAGCGCTACGGGCGCGACGTCCTGCTGACGGCCTTGCGGCATTTGCTGGACGAGTTGCGCGAAGGGGTGCAGCAAGGTTTGCTCGATCCTGTAGAAATCAGCGCTGAAGTGCTGGCGGGCAGGGTCGGCGAACGACTGGCCATCGTGCATCGCAGCCATGTGCGGCGGGTGTTCAACCTCACCGGCACGGTGCTGCACACCAACCTCGGGCGGGCGTTGTTGCCCGAGGAAGCGATCGAGGCGGTGCAAATGGCTGCCCGCTATCCGCTCAACCTGGAGTTTGACCTGCGCAGTGGCAAGCGCGGTGACCGCGACGACCTGATCGAAGGCTTGATCCGCGAATTGACCGGTGCCGAAGCGGTGACCGTGGTCAACAACAATGCTGCAGCGGTCCTGCTGACACTCAACAGCCTGGGGGCGCGCAAGGAAGGGATCATTTCCCGTGGCGAACTGATTGAAATAGGCGGCGCC
The DNA here is from genome assembly GCF_050432945.1 of Pseudomonas sp. 18173. Taxonomy (NCBI): domain Bacteria; kingdom Pseudomonadati; phylum Pseudomonadota; class Gammaproteobacteria; order Pseudomonadales; family Pseudomonadaceae; genus Pseudomonas; species Pseudomonas sp. 18173. The sequence goes on along the minus strand of NZ_JBKFTN010000011.1, from coordinate 131,972 downwards.
TTCCGCATTCCCGACATCATGGCCCGTGCCGGGGTGAAGCTGGTCGAGGTCGGCACCACCAACCGCACCCATGCCCGCGACTACGAGGCCGCCATCGGCCCGCGCAGCGGCTTGATCATGCGCGTGCATGCGAGCAACTACAGCATTCAGGGCTTCACCACGAGCGTGCCGACCGCCGAACTGGCGCAACTGGCGCATGGGCACGGCTTGCCGCTGCTCGAAGACCTCGGCAGCGGCAGCCTGCTGGACTTGACCCGTTGGGGGCTGCCCGCTGAACCGACAGTGCGCCAGGCGCTGCTCGATGGCGCGGACATCGTCACCTTCAGTGGCGACAAACTGCTCGGCGGGCCGCAAGCCGGGCTGATCGTCGGCCGCCAGGAACTGATCGCCAGGATCAAGAAAAACCCGCTCAAGCGCGCGCTGCGGGTCGACAAAATGACCCTGGCTGCCCTGGAAGCGGTGTTGGGTTTGTACCGCAACCCGGACCGACTGGCCGAGCGCTTGCCCAGCCTGCGCCTGTTGACCCGGCCGCAGGCCGATATCCTCGCCCAGGCCGAGCGCTTGCAGCCAGCCTTGGCCCAAGTGTTGGGAGAGGGCTGGAGCGTGCGCGCCATGCCGGCACTGGGCATGATCGGCAGCGGCAGCCAACCGGTGGCGCGGCTGGCCAGCGCGGCGTTGTGCCTGCGTCCGTTGACGTCCAAGCGCTTGCGCGGGCGGTTATTGTTGACACTGGAAGCCGCCTTTCGCGCCTTGCCGATTGCGGTACTCGGGCGCATTGACGATGACGCCCTGTGGCTGGACCTGCGGCAACTGGACGATGAGCCGGCATGGCTGGCCCAGCTCGATCAATTGCAGGTGGAGGGCCGGGCAGGGTGATTGTCGGCACCGCAGGGCACATCGACCATGGCAAGACGGCACTGCTCCAGGCACTGACCGGGCAGGCGGGCGACCGGCGCCGGGAAGAGCGTGAGCGCGGCATGACCATCGACCTCGGCTACCTGTACGCGGAACTGGAACCGGGAGCGGGCTTGACCGGTTTCATCGACGTTCCCGGGCATGAGCGTTTCACCCACAACATGCTTGCCGGGGCACAGGGCATCGACCTGGTGTTGCTGGTCGTGGCCGCCGATGACGGGGTGATGCCGCAAACCCGCGAGCACCTGGCGATTGTCGAATTGCTGGGCATCCCGCGGGCGCTGGTGGCGATCACCAAGTACGACCGGGTCGACAGCGCCAGGGTGCAGGTCGTGCGCGATCAGCTCCGCACCTTGCTCGCGCCCGGGCCGTATGCCGAGGCGCCGTTGATTGCGTTGTCGAGTGTGACCGGCGAAGGCATCGAGTCCTTGCGCAAGGCGTTGCTCGATGCCCAGCGTGAAGTGGCGCAACGCAGCACCGAAGGTGGTTTTCGCCTGGCGATCGATCGGGCGTTCAGTGTGGCCGGGGCCGGTATCGTGGTGACCGGTACGGCGTTGTCCGGCCAGGTCGCGGTGGGCGACACCTTGCTGCTGGGGCCACAAGGCAAACCCGTGCGCATTCGCGGCCTGCACGCGCAAAACCAGGCCGCCGACCACGCCGTCGCCGGCCAGCGCGTGGCATTGAACCTGAGTGCCGAACGACTGGCCCTGGAGCACATCCATCGTGGTCACTGGTTGCTGGCGGCCGGCTTGTACGCACCGACCCAGCGCCTGGACATCGACATGCGCCTGCTCCCCGGCGAACCCCGGGCCTTCGAGCATTTTCAACCGGTGCACGTGCACCTCGGCACCCAGGACGTCACCGGTCGAGTCGCCTTGCTTGAAGGCGCCAGCCTGCCCCCCGGTGGGCGGATGTTTGCGCAACTGCTGCTCAATGCACCGGTACACGCGGTGAAAGGCGACCCGCTGATCCTGCGCGATCAAAGCGCCCAACGCACCCTGGGTGGCGGCCGGGTGCTCGATCCGTTTGCACCCACCCGGCAACGTCGCAGCGCCGAACGATTGGCGCAACTGCAGGCGCTGGCGAACAGCGCAAGGCCTGAAGATGTGTTGCCGGCATTGCTGGCCCACAGCGACAGCGGGCTCGATCCCCAGCGCCTGGAGCGGCAGTTCAACCGACCGCGCAGCAGTTGGGCATTGCCCGCTGACGTGCGTTTGATCGATACCCGCCAGGGCGCGTTGCTGTTCAGTGCCAGCCGCTGGAAAGCCTTGAAGCTTGCAGTGCTCGAGCACCTCGAGCGTTTCCATCAGCTCGAACCTGATCAGATGGGGCCGGACCGCGATCGCCTGCGCCGATTCACCGGTAGCGAGATGGAGCGTTCGACGTTTATCAGCCTGCTCGACGAATTGCTGGCCAGCGGCGACATCGCCAGCAGCGGCCCGTGGTTGCACCTGCCCGGGCATCAGGTGCGTTTGAGCGAAGAGGACGAAGCCCTGTGGCTGCAATTGCAGCCATTGTTCGAACAGGCGGGTTTCGCCCCACCGTGGGTGCGCGACCTGGGGCATGACGAAGCGGCTGTGCGTGGGTTGCTACGCAAAATGGCGCGCCTGGGCCTGATGCACCAAGTAGTGCGGGACCTGTTTTACACCGACAGCATGATTCGCCGATTGGCGGCTATGCTGTTGCAACTGGCGGACGCCGACCCGGTGATCCAGGTGGCGGCGTTTCGTGATGCGGTGGGCCTTGGGCGCAAGCGCAGCATCCAGATACTGGAGTACTTCGACCGTATCGGCCTGACCCGGCGCTTTGGCGATCGTCGTCAGATTCGCCCGGACAATGCGTTGGCCCAGCGCACAGAGCTCTGATCAAGGAAGGCAATCGCGCCCGGTGGCGCGGCCGGGCTTCAAACCCGGTTGGGGACGGCATCCGTTCCCGGGCAGGTTCGACTCCGGCTGCCTTCCGCCAATCAACCCCTAAACTTACTGACTCAACCGAGTCCCCTGTGGGAGCGAGCCTGCTCGCGATGGCGGTTGGTCGAAGCAACGCATTCGTCCAGTTTTTACACGGGGTTGTGAAATGGATCGTCAGAGATTGCGCTGCGCTTCCATCCGATCATGAAGAACCCTGATGATCGCAATTCCGTACGCTGTGATGCGAAAATAGATCATGTGCCGCTCCACTCTGCAGCGCCGATAACCAGGACGGATAGTGTCGCAGGCCGGCGCCTTTTTCGGGCGCTCGGCCAATTGCGAAAATGCTGAGGTAAGGATGTCAATGTAACGATTGGCCTGATCCAGGCCCCATTGGCGAGCGGTGTAACTTCAGATTGCCTCAAGGTCACCCTCTGCGGCAGGCGTTAGACGATATTCAGCCATGCGCGGTTAACATTCTCTGTTTAAATGCAGCTGGATCGAATGGGCGAGGTTTTCCGCTGGATTCACCTTCGAGAAGGGCGGCACGGATCGTTTCAAGTTCAGCGCTGCGCTCCTGTTCACGACGGATCAGATCGCGAATATATTCGCTGTCGTTGGTGTAATGGCCCGCTTCTATCTGCGCTTTGATCCAGTTGTCTTGCTGATCAGTCACGGTGATGGTTTTTCTTACGGTTCCCATGATTGGGCCTCCACGGAGATGGGTGACTGTGTGCAAATTATCATACTATTGGTGCGGTATCATTTCCGCGTGCTTTCCTCAGAACCCCAGCGGGTACTGAATCACTACATACACCCGGTCGATGTCATCGCCGGCCTGGGCCGCGTTCGCCCGGTGCGACACGTGGGACAGTTGCAGCGACAAACCCTTGGCCGACCCGGACTGCACAACGTAGTGCAGGTCGATGTCGCGCTCCCAGTGCCTGCCCCCGGCACCTTGTTGCGGTACGAAGGTACCGGTCGCCGGGTCGAACGGGTTGTACGCGCCGCCTTGTGGCGCATGGGTGCCGTCGATCTGGTCGCCGGTGACGTAGCGGGTCATGAACTTCAGGCCGGGTATCCCGAAGGTGGCCAGGTCCAGGTCGTAACGAACCTGCCAGGAGCGTTCGTGTGCGCCATTGAAGTCGGCGAACTTGATCGAGTTGGCCAGGTAGATGGAGTCGCCACCGACAAAATCGAACGGCGTATCACCGTCGATTTTCTGATAGGCCAGGGTGAACCCATGGGCACCCAGCGTGTATTGACCCAACAGGCTGTACGCGGTGTTGTCGATGGCGCCGGCCAGCGCCTGGCCGGTGTCCCGGGTGTGATAGAGGTTGGCGTCGAGGAACACATCGGACTGCTTGAAATGCAGGTTGCCGTAGTACTGGTGCCAGGTGTCGGTCAACTCCGAGGCGTACAGCGCGCCGCCGACCGGACTTCGGGTAAACAGATCGGCGCCGACAAACGAAATGCCACCGGCCTCGGTGTTGGCGCCATAGCCAAAAAAATCGCCCTTGCCTGAAGCACTGTCCTGATTCTTGAACGCCGTGAAGTGGCCGGCTTGCAGGTTCATGCCTTCGATTTCGCGGCTGTTGAGCAGAAAGCCGGTGGCGTACTCCGGTTGCAGGCGTTTGTCCGCGGTGTCGAATACCGGGGACTCGACCATCATTTCGCCAAACGCCAGGGTGGTTTTCGAGGCCTTGAGCTTGATCGCGCCGCCACCGCTGGAGTAGTCGCTTTCACTGCGGCCATCACTGCCCACCGGCAGCAAACCGGTGCCGGAATGGCCCTTGCCGCCATCGAGTTTCAAGCCCAGAAAGGCATGGGCATCCAGGCCGAAGCCGAGCGTGCCTGGTGTGAAACCGGATTCAAAAGCACCGATAAAGCCCTGAGCCCACTCGGCTTTATAGTTCTTGCCGGTCGGCGAGGGGGATCGATAGTCGCTGTTCAGATAGAAGTTTCGGCTCAGCACATCAAGCTTCGCGCCCTCGACAAAGCCCTGCGCCGGTTCATCCGCGACCGCGATCCCGGCCGTACCGGCGAGCAGCACCGATAGCCAGAGCGGTAATCCGGCCATGAGGTCTTGCAAGTCACACTTCATCAATCGTTTACCTCAATGCGGGAGACGATGCACCGTAGGAGCGAGCTCGCTCGCGATGGTCTCAAACGCGCCGCGTTTAACCAGTAAACAGGCGTTATCGTTAACGACCATCGCGAGCGAGCGCGCTCCTGCAGCAATCCTGGGGAGCAGTGAGGACATGATGGTTACGCAGATCGGGCCGGGGATATTGAATCGGTGTGCTGTCTTTGAACGACGCGTGCAGGGAGCGAGCCGGATCAGTTCATTTTGGCCACGGCCGGTGGGGTCCATTGGCCATCGAGTGCGTCGGATTCCGGCCAGTAGGCGCGGATGTACAGCGAAAAGTTGGCGTCCTTCGGTGAGGGCAGCCAGTTGCTCTCCTTGTCCTTGCCCGGTGATTCACTTTGCACATAAAGGGTCAGCGAGCCATCAGGATTGGTTTGCAGGGACTTGTTCTTGGTGCCGATGGAATAGCGCTTGAGGGCATTGGGGGCAAAGAAGTGTTGTTCGTTGTACAGCGTCAGCGACCAGAAGCCCCTGACCGGCGGCATATCGCGCTTGGCGAATGTCACGCTGTAGCTGTACCGGCCGTTGAGGCGCAGGCCGTTCTCGTCCAGGTCCTGGTAGAAGTACTTGGTCTCTTTCTGCCGGTTCACGAATATGTTCGAACGCGCCACGGCGGTACGGCTGAAATAATCGGTGCCGAACGCTGCGCCATTGCTCACCGTGCTCCAGTGATTGGGCAATTGCAGGCCAAAGTTACGGAACTGCAGCAGCGGGTCGATCACTTCGCTGTCGGCCTTTTTCGCCTCGTCGATCATCGCTGCCCGAAGTAGCGGGTCGGCCTTGGCGACAGCCGCAAGGGCAGCCATTTGCGCGTAGCGGGTTTCTTCGCCCGGCAATGGCTTGGCGTCCTTGAGCAGGGCCGGCAGTTCGTCGAAGAATTTCTCCGGTTCAACCCATCGGGTTTCTGCGTTGCCATTGGCAGTCGGGGCCGGGAATTTCGGTTGTTTGCTCCAGTCGCGTCGCTTGGCCTTGCCGTCGTATTGCGACAGCGGGTACATGTCGATGCCCGACAGCGCCGGTTGTATGGCCAGGCGGTCGGTGCCGGTGTCGTCCTGGAAGACCCGCGGAATCACGAACCCGGTGTTGGTGCGTGAGCGGTACACCCGGGTGATGCCGGGCGGCACCTTGCCGTTCCAGTCCGGGCCGACCAACAGGTAGAAACCTGGCTGGGTGTTATACATTTTGCCCAGCTCGGCGAAGCTGTCCGAACGCAGGTCCACCACCTGATACACCCAGAAGCGGCCGTCGAAGTCTGGCACTTGCAGCACCACCGGCTCAATGTCCAGGGCGATGCTGCCGGCGCCGTACACCACGTCCTGGTTCGGACAGGCCACCAGTCGCTGGGCCGGATCGATGTAGTCACTGAGCATCGATAACCGGTTGATCGGGGCCACGGGCACAATGCCACCCATCAAGCCGGGCGCGGGCAGGTCCTTGAACGCCTGGCGACGATTGAAAATATTGGCCATCGGCCAGCCCCAGAAATACGCCTCGCGCGCCAACATGCGTACGTACGGCTCAGTCACTTTGGTGCCGGCGACGGGGCCCGGGACCGGGCTGGCGACGGCGGTTTCGACGGCACGCTTCTGCGCGCCCATCAAGGGGGTGGCGGCGAGCGCACTGGCGAAAGCCAGGGCAAAGAAGGCATGTCGGCGGGGCAGACGAATCATAAAGCGTCCTTACCTGATAGCCGTCACCTGATGCAGGCGGGTTGCTGAAAAGATAGCTCACGTTTGCCGTGGCGATGGGGGAAGGGAGGCTCCCCGTCGGCCGCAAAAAAAACGGCTCGTTTTCGCAAACGAGCCGCAAGGGGGAGGTTGTTGTGTGGAGGAGACGCGCGTAAACCGCATCAGCCCTCAAAGATGATCTGCGTCGATCACAGCCTTGGCGAACGCCTGCGGAGCTTCCTGCGGCAGGTTGTGGCCGATGCCGCCGTTGATCAACCGGAACTCGTATTTGCCGGTGAAGCGCTTGGCATAGTCTTCGGGCGCAGGGTGCGGTGCGCCATTGGCATCGCCTTCCAGGGTAATGGTCGGCACGCTGATGGACGGTGCCGTGGCCAGTTTCTGCTCCAGAGCATCGTATCGGCTTTCGCCCTCGACCAGGCCCAGGCGCCAGCGATAGTTGAACACGGTGATGTCGACATGGTCCGGGTTGTCCAGGGCCTTGGCGCTGCGGTCGAAGGTGGCGTCATCGAAGGCCCATTTCGGCGAAGCCAGTTGCCAGATCAGCTTGGCGAAGTCGTGGGTGTTTCTCTCGTAACCGGCCTGGCCGCGGTCAGTGGCGAAGTAGAACTGATACCACCACTGCAATTCCGCCTTGGGTGGCAGCGGGTTCTTGCCGGCCGCCTGGTTGCCGATCAGGTAACCGCTGACCGAGACCAGTGCCTTGACACGCTCCGGCCACAGCGCCGAGACAATGTCGGCCGAGCGCGCACCCCAGTCATAACCACCGAGCACCGCTTTTTGGATCTTCAACGCGTCCATGAAGTCGATGACATCACTGGCAAGCGCCGCTGGCTGGCCGTTGCGCAGGGTTTTTTCGGACAGGAAACGCGTATCACCATAGCCGCGCGCATAGGGCATCAACACCCGATAACCCTTGGCCGCCAGCAACGGCGCGACTTCGTCATAACTGTGTATGTCGTACGGCCAGCCGTGCAGCAGGATCACCACCGGCCCGTTGGCCGGGCCGGTTTCGGCGTACGCAACGTCCAGCAGTCCGGCGTTGATATGCTTGAGCGGACCGAAAGGCAAGGACGCCGCCTGTGTGGCTGGGGTCGCCGCTGGCTGCTCGGTGGTGGCCGTTTGTGCATGGGCCGCGCCGAGCACGCCGAACAGTGCAAGCGCGAGGATCGAAGGGCCGACCAGGCGGCAGCGAGTGTTGCCAGGGTTGTTGCGCAGTGCCTTCTTCATGGGATGCCTCCATACGAGCCATGGGTCGGGGTCCCGTCTGAACCCCTTCAAACCTTGCTTGCATTGAAACGCGCCAACGTATCCGGCCTGTGTCGAATCGCAGGCCGGATGAAAGTCAGTGTATCGGGTAGAGGTACTGACACACTGTGATACATACGAGCTTAGCCTGAGCCTCTTGGTAACCCGACCGAGACACATAACCCGCTTTTGGCCGTCTCATTGGCAAATCCCAGATGCAGGCGAGCTCCGGTACGCTCGGCGATGGCCCTGACGATGGACAAGCCCAGCCCCGAGCCCGACTCTTCGGTGCCCACGCTGCGATAGAACGGGTCGAACACGCGCATTTGTTCATCGGTGGTGATGCCCGGGCCCGAGTCCTTGACCTGAAGGATCACGGTTTCCTGCGCTGCCTCCACCGACAGGTCGACGCGTCCGCCGCAAGGGGTGTAGCGGATCGCGTTGTCCACCAGATTCTTGACCAGGATCAGCAGGTCCATTTCGTTGATGACGAGCTGCACGTCTTCGGTGCTTTCAACGCCGATGTCGATGTTCTTGCGTTCGGCCAGGGGCAACAGGTCCTCCAGTACCCGTCGATAGACCTCATGCACCGAAACCCTGGTCTGCGGTCGCTCGGCGTTCGATTGCGCGGCGGCCAGGGCCAGCAACTGATCGATCAGCTTCCTGCTGCGTTCAATGCCACGCGACAGCGGCAGCAGGCGCTCGGCGGCTTGCGTCGGCATGGGTGTGGCCTGCAGTCGTTCGGCTTGCAGGGACAGGGCGGTCATGGGCGAGCGCAGTTCGTGGGCGGCATCGGCGATGAAGCGGCGCTGGGTTTCCATGGACTGCGCAACCCGCGCGAGCAAGCGATTGATGGCCACGACAAAAGGGCGGATCTCGGTTGGCAAATGGCGTTCGTCGACCGGGTGCAGGGCCTGTTTGTCCCGTCGATCAATTTCCTCGGACAGGGTCGCGATCGGGCGAAACAGCTTGCGCACCAGATCACCCACCACCAGCAACAGCACCGGAAACAGGATGAGAAACGGCAACAGGCTGCGCAAGGCGCTTTCGCGCGCCTCCTTGTCGCGAACCCCGGTTTCCTGGGCGACGACGATGCGCTCGCCACGGGCGGTGGTCCTGACCAGCGCGCGAAAGTCTTCGCCCGCGATGTTCAAGGTCGACAGGCCATCGGCCAGCGTCGTGGGGAAGGGCAGCGGCAGGACGTTATCGTCGGTGGTGGCGATGGCTTTGCTGCTGTCGGCCAGGTATTGCACGATGACCCTGGACTCTTCATCGTCGCCGGCGGTTTTCCCGGCAGCGGGGTAGTGCAGGGTCATCTGCTGCCGATCGAACAGGACGGCCACCTGGCGCAAGGTTTCGTCCTGCATTTCGTGGGCCTCGCCGAGGGCCGAGACGAACGCAAACACCCCGGCCAGCGCCGCCACGAGCAGGATGGCCAGCGACAAGGCGACTGACAGCCGTACCTGGATCGACTCGCTCAGGCGCTTTTTGAAACCATCCATCCCATACCCCTGACGTTCTTGATGACCTGGTTGCCCAACTTGCGTCGCAGCGAATGAATCAGAAACTCCACGGCGTTGCTTTCCACTTCGTTGCCCCAGCCGTAGAGGCGGTCTTCGAGTTCGCTGCGCGAGAGGATCGCCCCCGGGCGTATCAGCAAGGCCTGTAACAGGGCGAATTCACGGCTGGACAGTTGCACGCCGGGGTTTTCGGCAGTGCTTGCCTGTTTCGACACCAGGTCCAGCGCCACCACGCCGTTGTCCAGCAATGACTGGGCGCTCCCGCCTTTGCGGCGCAGCACGGCACGCATGCGGGCCAGCAATTCGGCCATGTCGAAGGGTTTGAGCAGGTAATCGTCGGCGCCACCGTCGAGGCCACGCAGGCGATCGTCGAGGCTGTCCCGTGCGGTGATGATCAGCAGAGGCACCGGGTTGTTGCGGCCGCGAATGCTGTCGAGCACATCGAGCCCGTCCTTGCCTGGCAACCCGAGGTCGAGCAGCACCAGGTCATAGGGCTGGGTCTGCAGCGCCGAAAGTGCGGTCAGGCCGTTTTTCACCCAGTCGGTCGCGTAGCTTGCATCCGTCAGTGCGCCCTGGATGGCGTCTCCGATCATCGGGTCATCTTCGACCAGCAATATGCGCATGTTCGCTCCGAACAAAAAAAGGCGCGGCGGTCTTGACCGTCGCGCCTGTATTGAAGCACCTGTACCGGCGTTTGTCCGCCCGGTTATTACGCGCCTTTCATCGAATCGAAGGCCTTCATCAGCTCGTCCATGCGGGCCTTGCAATCGTTCTGTTGCGGATTGCTGGCGCGCAAGGCGTCGAGCGCGCGGTCAATGGCCTTGTCCACTACATGCCAGTCGCTGGCGGCGCGAGGCTTGATCCCGGCCTCGGCCGAGTCCCAGGCGCTTTCCAGGTCCTTGATGCGGGCTTTCGCACCCGGCAGGTCGTTTTTATCGACGATCGCGGCAACGTCGGCGGCGATGTTGCGGAACTCGGACAGGTCACCCAGTTTTGAACCGGATTGGGTTTGTGCACTCATCGCACCGGATGTGGCGCCCGCAGCAGGTTTGTCGGCAGGTTTCGAGCAACCGGCGGCGATGCTGAGCAAAAAGATCGACGAGACAATGGCGACGTGGCGAATGATGTTTTGAAAAGGGCGCATGACGTTTCCTTGATGGACTGTTTAGCGTTACTGAGTGACGGTTTTACGGTTGCCGACGCTGATCTGCGCGACCGCAACCAGCAGGACGATGACGCACAGGAAGATCGCGCTGGTCCAAGTGGCACCCATGCCGAGGCCGCCGTAAGTCTTGGACTGGGTCAGCAAGTCGCCGAGCGAGGCACCGAACGGTCGGGTCAGGATGTAGGCGACCCAGAAGGTCAGTACCACATTGGCGCCCAGGCGCCAGGCCACCAGGGTCGCGGCGATCAGCGCGCCGAAAATCACCGCGCCGAGGGTGAAGCCCAGGCCCAGTGCTTCGGTCGCCAGGTCACCGGCCGCGGTCCCGAGGGCAAAGGTGCAGAGCACGGTCGTCCAGTAGAACCATTCCCGTCGTGGTGTGACGATCTCGCGGATCGACAGGTTATGCTCCATCCGGTACCAGACGAGAAAGTTCAGTGCCAGCAGCACGGAAAACACGGCTGTGCTGGTGTACAGGCTGACGTCGAGAACGTCGGTCAGGATGTCGGTGAGCTGCGTCCCGACGATGCTCACCAGCACCACGGTCAGCCAGTAGATCCAGGGCGAACAGGCGGTCTTGCGCATCTGGATGAACAGCGCGATGGCCAGTAATGCCGCCATGCCGACGCTGGTCCAGCCCAGGCCGAGACCGGCATCGACCGCGAGAAAGTCCGCGCCGGTTTCACCCACCGTCGTGGACAGGATCTTGATCACCCAGAATGACAGGGTCACCTCGGGTACTTTGTTGAGCCATCCGGCTGTATCGGGTTTCATGGGCGGGTTGCCTCTCCTGTGCAGCGCCAAACTTGCGCAAGGGAGACGATACGCAGCGAAACTTAGCTGAGACTGAGGGGGGAGTGATGCCCTGCATCGAAGGTGAATCGGAGCCGCGGTCCGGCAAGGCAACCGCGGCGACCGATCGATCAGGCGGCGGGGAGCAGGCCTTTCTGTCTGGCGACATGGGTTGCCAGCGCGTCCATCAAGTCCGGTGACAGGCAGTCATAGGGTTCCAGGCCGATCTCGCGCAGGCGCTCGCGGATAGCCTTCATTTGCGCTGGCGGTGTGCCGGTTTCGATGATCGAGGACACGAACGCCGCGAATCCCGGTGCAGCCCATCCGCGCTGTGGCGAAAGCTCGGTGTGGACGAAGTCCAGGCCATAAAAGGCATGGTTGCTGTTCTCGATGCGCCCGAAGAGATGGGTGTGACACTGCTTGCAGGCGTGGCGCTGGATGGTGGCGCTTTCGTCGACAATCGCCAGTTTTTCGCCGTGCGCAATGACGCTGACCTTGTCCCGAGGCACCACGGCGATGACGGCGAATATCGCGTTTTGTGGTTTCCAGCATTTACTGCAGCCGCAGGCGTGGTTATGCAGGGTTTGTGCGTCGATCCTGACCTCGACCTTGTCGGTCGCGCACAGGCATTGCAGGGTGCCGCCGGTGAAATTGGCGGCGGCGGGCTGGATGCCGTTGTCCAGGGCAGGGTGAAGTTTCAAGGTGCTCATGCTGGTTTCTCCGATTCAGGGTGGCAGACAAAAGTGCCTGGGGCGCGCCCCAGACCGTTGGTTCATCGGATTTCGAAAAGGACACAGTGCATAAACGGTTGACCTCCTTCGCAGTGACCGGCCGGTTATCAATGCTCATGGGCGTGTGAATGGATGGTCAGCGCCCCCGGTACCTTGGTGCGTTCAAGCCCTCCACGGGACAGCCACCTGAGGGTCTGTTCATAGGCGCGCTGCAGCAAGGATTCGGTCTGGTCAAAGTTGAATACCGAGACATCCACGGGGCACAAGGGCGGGACGATGTGCAGGCTGGTGAGCGTGCGGAAGTGTTCGATGTCGCTCACCAGTTGGCGCATGCTCATCAGGTTGGCGGTGTGCAGGGCCAGGGCGACCAGGCCACGGGGCGGTTGTGTCAGGGCGCAACTGATGCCGGTGGGGATGACCACGACGTTGGTGGCGCCCAGGGCGACAGCTGTCGAAATGGGTGTATTGCTTGCCACGCCGCCGTCAACCAGGAACCGGTCGGCGATTTGTACGCAGGGGAACACCAGCGGGATGGCCGCACTGGCCAGTAAGGCTTGTTCGAGTTCGCCACTGGACAGTACGGCCTCGGCACCGCTGAGCAGGTCGGTGGTGACGATGTGCAGGGGTAGCGCGGCCTCCTCGATGCGATGTATGGGCAGTGCCTGACCCAGCAATCGGTTCAAGGCCGCCGGCTGCAACAGATAGCCGCGCCGTTTGATCAGTCCTCGACAGGTATCGAGCCAGGAGAGGGGAAAGATGTCGGTTTTACTCAGCCCGCGCCAGAAACCGGCGAGCGCCTCGACACCATCGGAATCGGGCCTTGCGGCAAAGTAGGCACCATTGATGGCGCCTACCGAAGCACCAACCACCATGTCGAATCGAACATTGGCCTCGACCAGGGCCCGCAACATGCCGACCTGCACCGCACCCAGACTGCCGCCGCCAGCGAATACGATTGCGGTATTGGTCGCCATGGTCGAAGTCTCGGTGCATAAATGTACCGGATCAGTGTAGCTGACCGAAGAGCGTTACTTTCGGGGGGGGCGCGACAGAATCCAGCCGTCGCCAGTTTGAAGTGCCGGACGTTTTCGGCTGCACCTATTGCGTTGCAAGCGGGCTGAATTGGCAGGCAACCCCTCTAGATCAACGTTTGCGTACTATGCTGTCGTAAAACTGAAATATATCGGTCATAGAATTGACACGAGTCCTTACATTTTCCTTCAGTCGGCCTTTGGCCTTTTTCATGGATGAGCAAGCCTTATGCGTCGTGTTGTGTTCAATCAGAAAGGCGGTGTCGGAAAATCCAGCATTGCCTGCAACCTTGCCGCAGCGAGCGCTGCCGAAGGCTACCGGACGCTGCTGGTTGATCTCGACCCTCAGGCAAATTCGACTCACTACCTGACAGGGCTGCTCAATGAAAGCATCCCGGCGGGCATCGCCGATTTTTTCAAACAAACACTGTCCGGCGGTTTCGAAGGCAGGAAGAATCGAGTGGTCATCACCGAGACCTCCTACGACAACCTGCACCTGGTGACCGCCAGCTCCGAACTGGCTGACCTGCAGTCAAAACTCGAGTCCAGATACAAGATCAACAAGCTGCGCAAGCTACTGGTTGAACTGTCCGAGGATTATGAGCGCATCTATATCGATACGCCTCCGTCACTCAACTTCTATACCTTCAGTGCGCTGGTGGCGGCGGACAGTCTGCTGATCCCGTTCGATTGCGACAGTTTTTCCCGCCAGGCGCTCTATCGCGTCATCGCGCAGGTAGAGGAGCTACGCCTGGATCACAATGAATCGCTGAGAGTCGAAGGGGTGGTGGTCAACCAGTTCATCGGGTATACCGGCTTGCATCAAAACCTCGTTGATGAACTGTTGGCAGAAGGTTTGCCAGTGCTGCCGGTTTACCTGAGCAGCTCCATCAAGATGCGTGAATCTCACGAAGTTTCAGTACCCATTGTCCATTTGGCCCCGAGGCATAAACTATCGCGGGAGTTTTTTGGTTTGCTGGATGCCCTGGAGCGGGCTGCTTAGGCACTGTACGAAAAGTAATGTCGAAAACACCGCATAGCACAAGCTAACGAGACCATCGCTGCGGCGCTTTTCGCGAGCGTGTCGTCAGCGACTGCGTTTGTGTAGTGATCTAATGAACCCGTTCTTGGCACAGACGAGGGGAGTAAGCTGTGATGATCCTTCGTCAGGTGCGCTTTAATGGACATCGTTCACTCGATGCAGGTTTTCGTCAGCGTCATGGAAACCGGCAGTTTTACCAAGGCAGCTCAGGCCTTACACCTTCACCGGCCTGCTGTTTCCAAAACGATTCAGCTTTTGGAGCTGCAACTGGGTGGGCGATTGCTTAATCGAACAACTCGCCAGGTGAGCTTCACCCCTGAGGGTGAGGTGTTCTACAAACGGTGCAAAGCCATCTTGGCCGAGGTCGATGAGACCATGGCGTCATTCGGTAATCGTCCAGCACGCCTCACTGGAAAGCTGCGCGTAGATCTGCCTGTAGCCTTGGGGAAGCTGCTTATCATCCCGTCCCTGATGGAGTTCCAAAGCCAATATCCAGGTATCGAATTGACCCTTGGCGCGAGTGACAAGCCTATCGACATGATCGCAGAGGGAGTGGATTGTGTAGTGCGGTTGGGGGCCCTCGAAGACTCGAGCATGATCGCTACCGGCATAGGTTTTCTACCGATGGTGACATGTGCTGCGCCGGCCTACCTTGAGCGCTTTGGAGAGCCCCGCACATTAGCCGACCTGGACACCCATCAAGCAGTCAATTATTTCTCCGGTACCAATCCACGGCCAATCGAATGGATCTTCGTCGTGGACGGGCAGGTGGAGACTATGCGCCTTGATTCGGGAATCAACGTGAATGATAGCGACGCGTTCGTTGCGTCGGCACTGGCCGGGTTTGGACTGGTTCAAGGGCTTGAGTTAACAGTGCGAGAGCATCTGAAAGACGGTTCGCTTGTTCGAGTACTGGACGGTTACCCGGTACCTTCCAAGCGGATTTCTATTCTCTACCCCCACCGAGACCTATTGCCGCCAAAGATCGAGGCCTTTGTGCAATGGCTGAAGGCTTTGATGGCCACACATAATCTGATCTAGACCGGATTGTTATTTTTTGGATAACAGTCTGTGTCTCTGGCCGGTCTTCTGGGCGGCGCAGTGACGGATTACCTTTGACGCTTTCCAGATACCGGGAGTTTATCCATGTCAAAAGTCGTCCGTTTCCACCGCATAGGCGGCCCAGAAGTGCTGCAGATCGATGAAGTCGATGTACGTGAACCCGACGCCTTCGAGGTTCGAATCAAGGTGAAAGCTTTGGGGCTGAACCGCGCCGAGGCAATGTACCGTTCCGGTCAATACGGGTTCGTTCCTGAAATGCCTGCCGTCTTGGGTTATGAAGCCGCTGGCACCATCGAAAGCATCGGTGACGGTGTGACAGAGTACGCTGTAGGCGATGAGGTCAACGTCATCCCTGCGTTTTCCTTCGCTGATTACGGCATGTATGGCGAACTGGTCGTCGCTCCGCTACACGCCGTTGTAATGCAGCCTGGTGGTATGACGGCAGTGGAGGGAGCAGCAACCTGGATGCAGTTTGTTACTGCATACGGCGCCCTAATCGACATTGGAAAACTCCAAAAAGGCGAAACTGTACTGATTCGCGCAGCCTCCAGTAGCGTCGGTTTAGCTGCCATCCAGATCGTAAATCTGGTGGGTGCGGTGCCTGTTGCGCTCACCCGTACAAGCGAGAAACGACAAGCTCTTCTGGATGCCGGGGCTGCCTGCGTGATCGCAACTGAAGAGCAGGATCTGGTCACTGAGATCAACCGCATTACTGACGGAAAGGGCGCTCGTATGGCGTTCGACCCGGTCGGAGGAGCTGAGGTTGCAAACATTCTTCGCTCGCTGTCTACCCGGGGTATTTTCTTCCAGTATGGCGCTCTCGAAACCGGTGATATGAGCATTCCTGTATGGGAAGTACTCGGCAAGTGCCTGACTATTCGCGGATATCAGCTATTTGAGGTCACCCAAGAGCCTGAGCGCCTGAGTCGGGCCAAAACCTTCATCACCAGGGGGCTTGAGGCTGGTGCGCTGCATCCGCTGATCGGCAAGACGTTCCCGCTAGCGCAGATTGTTGAGGCTCATCAGTACATGGAATCCAACACCCAAATCGGCAAAATCGTTATCGAAGTTTGACGCAACAATAAAAAAAACGGGGGTGCTCACCTCTCGTTGTCCTGACGCGTTGGCGATTACCTACCCTCTGAGTCACACATCGCATATTGGCCACAGAGCCGTACACCTCCCATGCACTCAATGGTCATGCGTGTGGTGTGCGTCGGGGAAGTGCGACAGTGACTTGTGGGCTCGACAAACTGTCCCACCAACAATAGCAGTCGATAATGCCCCGAAAAACCTGGCGCCCGGCTCGGGCGGGTATTAATCGCAAGCGGCAAAAACAACTCCAACATGGCCCTACAACATGCACCCGTTACGACAAAGCCTGCACAACGAACTGCACGCGCGCCCGTCACTGTACTTCGATGAGCCGGCCCATGTGTTTCATCTGGCCTTCCTCGGCAGCGATCAGGAGTGCAACGCATTCCTTGAAAACTGCTGCCCCGGTTCCCTCGACCTGACTGCCGCGCAAGGAATTACCCGGCTCGATGGCCATGCACTGAAATGGGAGCGCCATGCCGAGTTTTTCACCCTGACCCTGGTGGTCACTTCATCCTGTGATGACCTGTCCTGGACGATGCTGCCCGAGGTGCTGGCGTCAAAGGTCGAAGCGCATTTGCCGGCCTTGATCAACTCGGTGCAGATTGTCGTGCGTGGTGAAAACAACCTGGATCTGACCCGTTACGGCTTCAAGGATCCTAGCGGTTCTTGCGTGGGTGGTGGCGATGCAATGGTCTGGAGCGATTTTCGTCTCAGCGAGGAGGGCAACAACCACATATTGTTCGTCAACCGGCGCCTGAATGCCTACCGCCAGGGCCGGATGATACGCCGCCTGCTGGAAATCGAGACCTATAGGATGATGGCCTCGTTATCGTTGACCATGGCCAAAGACCTGAGCGCTCAGCTCGATGTTTTTGACAAGACCTTGGTCGCCCTTTCCGAGCGGAACGCCGACCCCGACGGCAGTAATGCGAAAGCCCTGCTTGCGGATATTTCCAACCTTTCTGCCCAAGTGGTCAGCAGCTCTGCGAAAACCCGGCACCGCTTCAGTGCCACGCAAGCCTATGCGCAATTGGTGTTCGAACGTTTGGGGGAGCTGCGAGAAAGTCATGTAGGTGATTGCCAACGCCTGGGCGTATTTATCGAGCGCCGCTTCAAACCTACCGTCAGGTACTGCACCGCCACCGAACAGCGCCTGGAGCACCTGGCCGAAAGCGTGGCCAACCTGGGCGATTTGTTACAAGCACGGGTTCAGGTAGAAATGGAGGAGCAGAACTCGGAAATCCTGAAAAGCCTGAATGCTCGCGCCGATGCACAGATCAAGATCCAGCGCGCAGTGGAGGGGCTGTCGATTATTGCTATTACCTACTACCTGCTTAACCTGCTCAAACTTGGCTACTCGGGGCTGCACCTGCTTGGTGTTGCGGTAGCCCCGCGAGAGGCCATGCTGGCAATGACGCCGCTTGCAATCGGCATTCTCGCGTTGATTGTGCTTCGCATCAGGAAAGTCAAAGAGCATTGATTCAGGTTGACTGACTTCCTCAGGGCGTGAAGCGGCCGTTCGGCGACGACAATTCATTGACCACTATCCAGACGTTTTGAGGCCGTTCCGTAATTGCCGAGCTGATAGATCGCGATGTTCCTGGCACCAAAGTTGAACGTCTCGAATGGCTTTGCCTCCAGTGCCTTGAGCCAATCGAGCGGCGCAACGCCGATCGTCACGTGCGGGTTGTATTTGTCACCGGTCTGACTGGGGATGAACGTGTCGACGTACTCGAACAGGGCAGGAGGAAAGGTGGCACCGGACTTGTCGGGAACGAAGGCGGACGCATCACCGCCTTTGACCGCATACCGGCCTGCGGCATCGAGCATTGCCTGTTGTAATGCGTGCAATCGTTCGGTTGGTTTGATAACGATACCAGCCAGACCTATCTTGCCATTCGGAATGTGATACAACCCGGTTGCCGTCAATTCGAGACTAGCGAGATCGAACGTTGACTTCACGTTGTTAACCGCCGCCATGACCTTCGACAGGTCGGCTTGCGCAATGTACAACTGGAGCAAGGTGATGTGCGGGGCGTGCTCCGCATCCAGTTCGAAACCGTCGTGGATTTGTTCGCGCATCATGCCATTCCATTTTCCTGCCTCTTCGACCATTTTCGCGTCTGGCTGGATGAGAACATCGATGGCAATCAAATCGTCACGGGCAATGGCGAAAGGCATGCTCATTAACAGCGCCATCAATGCGAGCGTCTTCTTCAGCACAGTCGTCAGCATCGCCGTCTCTCCTCTCTATCCGAGCCATTGCATGATCGTTCTGATGAATGGGCGTAAGCGTAGTCGATGAGCATTCCTTCAAGATGCGTTCTCGTCACTGACTTCTGGCCGATATCCGCCAACCATGACCAATCGACCCATAGCAGACATGCAATTCTGAAGCGGAATAAGTGGGTTAAAGTGCCCTCCCAAATGGGAGGGCAAAAGCCTGAAACGTCAGTGTGAGGTCACTTCAATGGGCGGGAACTTGTAGCTGCCTTCCTGCACCGCCTTGCTCGGGCCATACAGACGCATCACGATGTACGCATCCTTTTCCGGAATGGGCAGGTAGTTGGGGTTGCTCTCGTCACCCTTGGCGCTCAATTCGATGGTGTAGTTGCCATCGGCATCGGGCTTCAGCGTTCGGTCACCACGGCTGTGGCGGTTGATCGCGTTGTGGGCCATGAAGCGGTTGTCCGACGCGTACACCGTGAAGGACCAGAACTGGCTGACATCCGGAGCCTTGAAGGTGATGCGGTATGACTTGCCATTGGCACCGTTGATGTTTTTCCCATCACTGGCGGTGCCTTCCTTGAGATAGACACTTTCGTCCGGTGGCAGGCCCCATTGCCCCACATAGGTGCCTACGGCAAACAAGTCACGCTGCCCGTCACCCAATTGCTCGCGGGTGCCCAGGGACTTGGCGGACGTCAACAGGTTGGGCGCCAGGTCCTTGATGTGCTTGAGGCCCAGTGCTTCACCTTTCTTGGCGGCAGCCAGTTGCTCCTTGGTGAAATCTTTCTTGCAGGGTTCCAGCCCGACCGCTTTGTATTGATCCAGCCATTTCTTGTCTGCCTTGCCCATGCTGCCGTCGCACAGGACGAAATCGACCCGTTGCAGCCAGTTGGTTTTCGCCGGGTCCAGGTAGGTACGTTCCTTGGCTTTGGGGCCGGGCTCGCCGAGGTAGGCGGAGAGCGTTCTGACGTTCCAGTCGTCCATGTAGTTGAGCGCGGCTTTCTGGTCCTCGGGGTCCGTGGCCATGATCCGGCCCATCAATTTCACCAGGTTGGAGTCGACACGGATCACCTCGGTGACGCTACCCGGTACTTCGCCCTTCCAGTCCTGTGAGGCAAACATGAAGTGGCCGCCTTTGGTTTCACGAGTGCGCGAGCCGATCATGGACGTCGTGTAGTGGCCCATGTCCATGGTGTGCAGGATCCAGTATCGGCCCTTGTCCATATCCGGGACGCTGATGATCACAGGTTCTGCGGCCACATCCAGCCAACCCTGCAAGTGCAGGGTGTCGTTGTTGATAGTGGGGTGATCGACGTAGGTGTCGTCGGCCAGGTGGCGGATGTTCTGGAAGCGGTTGAGCGGGGTGTGGGTCTTGACCGCCGTCTCATAGAAGAACTTGTAGGCTTCATCAATGGAATAGCCGTAGATATAGGCATCTTCGGCCAGCTTGTCCGGGATTTGCGCAAAGGCCGGCACGGCCAGGGAAAGCAGGGCTGCTCCAAGCAACATCGGTTTCATCGAGACTCCTTTGGACTGGCGGGCCAGCCCTGTCGTTTGGTTATCGAAGGTGGCAGACAGTACTCAGGGGTTGACCCGTTCGAAGTCGGGCAGCTTGAAGGTCTTGTTGTTGAACGCTTCGGTGGGGCCGTAGAAACGCATGGCCGGCAAGGGGCGCTTGCTCGAGGTGGGAATCCAGTTGGCTTCCTCGCCTGCCGGAGCCGTCGGGCCGACATAGATCGTCACGCCGCCATCGGGGTTCTTCTTCATCTTCTCGACATCGAACGACGACAGCGTGGTGCGGTTGCTGTCGCTGTAGATGAACGAGAAGGTGGCGCGGTCATAGACCGTCAGTGCCCAGAACTGCTTGACCGGCATGTCCTTGGGCACATCGAGCTTGTAGAGCTGGCCGGCCTCCAGTGGTTTTCCGTCCTTGTCGGCCATCGCCATCTGGTAGGAAGTGGCTGGCGAGTCGCTGAGCACCTTGGGCATGTAGGTGCACCAGAAGTATTCCGCCGCGCGCTCGAGCAGGTCGATGCGATCGTCGTAGATGAAATTGAACTTGCGGTTGGCGTCTGCCTGCAACAGCGAAACGTAGTGCCGATCTGGCCAGTACACACGCTTGGACATCTCGGTGTCGAACCATTGCTGGAGGTAGAACCAGGCATCGATCGCCGCCTGGTGCATGGCCCGTTTCGCGGTTTCGTCCGGTGCGAAAGGTTTGCCTTTGACGATGCCCAGCGACGACAACATGCCCATCATGACTTTGTCGTGTTCGCGTACCGGCTCAACGCTCATGATCGCGTGCATGTCCTCGAAGTGGCGTTCGTCGTAGAACGGCAGCGTCGGGTAGCGTTCATGCGCGGGGTCGATGAACTTCTGTTGGGGTGGTGACTTGGCTTCGGACAGGTAGTACATGCGCAGTCGCTTGGCGTAAGCGTAGGCATCCTTGGCGGTCTTGCCCGCTGGCGGCACCGAGCGGAAGGCCAGGGCGATGCGGTAGTTCGGCGAGCTGACGTGGATGTAGCCCTTGGGAATTGCCCCCTTGTAGTCCGGTGCAGTGAACAGGTACTTGCCGCCTTTGCCTTTGTCGAGCCCGGCCGGGCCGACGTCGGCGATAGTCAGCTGCCAGGCATCCACCACCTGGCCGTAAAGACTTCCCTCAGCACTTGCCGTGGGGATTTCCAGGACCACAGGGCCTTTGCGCAGGTCGGTGTAGGCGGCGATGTAGGGTGTGGTGCTGTTTGCGGTAATTGCTTCGAGTTGAGGGGTGGCCGTTGCCGAATAGGCAATGATGTCGTTGTCCTTGTAGCCGAGGTCCTTCTCGGCGGCACGGCGGAATGAGTAGATGGCGATTGCCGGCATGTTCCAAAGGATGGCTTCGAACGCACGCTGGTATTTGATCTGGTAGTCGAAGTCTTTGACCGAGGGGGCCGACCCCGCTGGCGGTTGACCACCCAGCGGTTCGGTTGCCGCCTGCGCGGTGGCCATGACACAAGTGGCGATCGCCGTCGCCAGTAGGCAAGGCAGCAGGCGAGTGGTCATTCGAGTCATCAATCCATCTACGGCTCTCATTGGAAACTCCTGAAGGGCAAGCAAGACATTCAGTAGACCGCGAAGGTTGCAGCCAGATATAAAGGCACAAGCCAGGATTTTTTAGGCGGCAGACGTGCATGGAAGCTCTAAATTGGGCTTGCAGCAGTGTAGTTGAGGTTTTCGGGAAGGGGGGGAGCGTCCATTTATGGCCGAATTCTGCCCTTTGCGAAAGGCAGCAATGGGTCAATTGCAGCGGTTTTCAACCAAAGCGGGCATTGCGAGATAGTGTCTGGAATGCACGCCAATGAAAAGCCGCAAACAGACTCAACCCCAACCACCACTGCTTCGGATCTCCCCAAGCATCCGCGCCACATCTTTCGAAGGGGGCAAGCCAAACACGCGTGCGTAGTCACGGCTGAATTGAGTTGCGCTTTCATAACCCACTTCAAACGCCGCACCAGTGACGCTTTTGGCATGGGCGACCATTAAGGTCCGGGCCTGTAGCAGGCGGACCCGCTTTTGATACTGCAATGGACTGAGCGCCGTGACGGCCTTGAAGTGTCGGTGGAAGGCCGACACGCTCATCGACGCCAACTGTGCCAATGCATCGACCCGGATGGGGTCGGCAAAGTCCTGTCGAATGTGCGCAATGGCCAGGTTGACCCGCGCCATGGCGCTGTCGGGTGCCGCGATATCGCGCAGCATCCAGCCATGGGGGCCTTGCAGGACGCGGTACAGAATCTCTCGCTCGTAGACCGGCGCAAGGGCGGCGATTTCCTCGGGCTTGCCCATCAGGCGCAGCAGGCGCACCCAGGCGTCCATCAGCTCGGGCGTGACGGCGGCCACGGAAAAACCTGCTTCCTGTTCATGTTCTCCGAGCGGTTTGGGCAAGTCGGCCAGTAGCGTGGTCAAGACAACCGGATCAAGGGTCAGGCTGACCGCCAGATACGGCTCGCCACCTGCAGTGGGGTGCACCTGACCGACCGCTGGCAGGTCGATGGACATGACGAAGTACGTCGCCGGGTCATATCGAAGCGTCCGGTCGGCGATGGTCATGCATTTACTGCCTTGCAGAATCAGGTTGATCATCGGTTCGTAGACGGCGGCCAGCAGATGTTCGGGGATTTCACCCTGAACCATGGCGACGCGCGGAATACCCGTATCCGTGCGGCGGTTTTCGGCACGGCAGGCCAAGGCACGAAGTTCTGTCAGTTGAGTTTTCATGGCGTTCATCTGAACTCACGCAGATGCGGGCACGCAAGCAAAAAGCAGAAACAGGCAGGTCTCCAGCAGGATCGGCTGCGCTCGCCACGATACACAGGGCTACTGTGGTGACTCACCCCTGTGACATTGGAGCAGCGCATGAGCGTTATCGTTATTACCGGCGGTAGCCGGGGCATCGGCGCCAGCATCGTCAATCTGACCGTCGAAGTCGCGGGCGGCTATTTCATTTGAATCTGTATCCGAGCGCGAGGCTTGCCAATGCTTGATCATATTTTTCTGTCGGTCAGTGACATCGATCGTTCCGTTGATTTCTACACTGCGACACTGACCCCGCTGGGTATCACCGCAAGGCTTGATTACGACGGCAAGGGTGGACCGCCAGGGCATCCGGATCTGAAGGGATTCGGTGCCAATGGACGTATGTTTTTCTGGTTGCGCGAAGGCGTGGTGGAGGGGCGGGCGGTGCATGTCGGCTTTGTGGCGAGCAGCAAGGCCGAAGTCGACGCAGCCTATGCGGCCGCCCTGCGAAGAGGTGCTGTCGATAACGGCGCCCCGGGCGCACGTCTGCACTACGACCCGAATTATTACGCCGCCAACGTCTTCGACCCGGACGGCTACAGTCTCGAATTTGTGTACAAGAACTGGCAGCACAGCTCATGAGCACATTGATGATTTACGGCGCGACGGGATACACCGGTCGCATGGCGGCCGAGCATGCCAAGGGGCAGGGGATGGACCTTGTCGTTGCCGGTCGCAATGTCGAAAAACTGCAAGCGCTTGCCACGCAGCTGGATGTTCCTTATCGCGTGTTCAGCCCGGGTGCCCACGCTGAGAAGTCCCTGGAGGGCATCGCGGTGTTGCTGAATTTCGCCGGGCCGTTTGCACAGACGGCGCAGGCCTTGATGCAGGCCTGTATCGAGGCCGGGGTCGACTACCTGGACATCACGGCGGAGATCAATGTCTATCGGCAGGCGGAACAACTGGGTGCTCAGGCCGCCAGGGCGGGCGTGATGTTATTGCCCGGTGTCGGTTGGGACGTTGTGCCCACCGATTGCCTGGCAATGCAGGTCGCTCGACGTGTGCAGCAACCGCATTCACTGAGGATCGCACTGCAGGTTGCTGGCTCAATGTCACGGGGATCGGCGCTGAGTGTCAGCGAAATCATGGATGCCGGCCTGCTGGCGCGTCTCAATGGTCAACTCGTTGCAACCCCGGATGCGCAACCGCGTCACTTCGATTTCGGCGACGGCCCGGTGCTGTGCGCACCATTGTCGTTCGGTGATCTGGTGACTGGCTGGCACTCCACCGGCATTCCCGACATTGCGATGTTCGTGCACGTCAGCGGCGATGCGTTCCCTGGGGGCGATCTATCGCTATTACCTGATGGTCCAAGCGTTGAACAACGCGAAGCGCATCGTGCCCGAGCGGTGGTAGAGGTTACAGATGCCGATGGCAGCGTGGCGCGCTCGGTGATTGAAACCGTCAACGGCTATTCCTACACACCGTTGGTGGCGGTTGAAGCCGCGCGGCGAGTGCTGGACGGCGATCGACGGCCGGGGTTTGAAACGCCAGGCCGGGTCTTCGGAAGCGGATTTGCCGAGACCGTCGACGGGACAACGATCACCGATTTATGAAGCGCAAGCGGGCCAGCCACCTGTTGCGCTTGAGCCTGCTTCTTTCCTGCGGATTCACTTCACTCAAGGCGTCAATCATGTCGACCACATACTCCCAAGACACCACAGACCAGCTCGCGGTGGTGGAAACGCTTTACCGATTCGCCGCCGGCATCGACTTGCGCGACAACGCAGTTCTTGCATCGGTGTTCACCGAGGATGCGATTTCCGACTTCAGGCCTGCCGCCGCAAAAGCCGGGTTTGAATACCCTGTGCTGACGGGTCGAGAAACCATCGTAGCGGCGTTGTCCGGTTCGCTTGCCCGAATCGACACGACACATTCGGTCAGTAATCCCCGCGTCAGTATCGATGGGGATCTGGCGCAGCTGGATGCGCTCGTGGAAGCGCAACACGTGCCGCAAAATGATCACTCACGGCACTACCTGATGAAAAACCGCTACGACGTAAAACTGGTGAAGGCGGATGGGGACTGGCTCATCCAGAGCGTCACGGTGGACAACGTCTGGCGTTCGGGAGATCCGGCTGTACTCTCTGCCGTTTAGAACAGGTCTGCCGTCATCGGGCTCAATGGGAACGTTAATAGAGTTGGAGTCCGTAATATGTTCCCCCCTTTGGCCGGCAACGCTCGGCACACTTGCCTGGGCTTTTTCTCCCCAATCGGGTGTTGGTTGCAAAATGCAATTTGTCGTTTGCTCTTGCGCTTTCCGTAAGCTGACCTGTTCAGCAAGATCCCGACTCGCAAATCTGACAACCATTCATCGCTGAACTACGCTGCGAGACGTACCCTCGATTCGAATCTTGTGAAGTAAGGATCCGACACATGCGGAGCAGGCTGCTCGCGGTAATGTTTACTGTTTTCGGGATGTTCTGGTCGGTGCAACTGTGGGCCGAGGACGCGCCGAAAGTGGTCGATGCTCCCGCTGAATTGAAAGTGGCCAACCGCAGCATCATGGTGTTTCGCGCGAGCATCCTCGGCGAAGCACCGGCCAACCGGGTTAAACGGGCGAAAGCGGTCATCGGTGAGGCGCTGGATGAAGAGGACGACCTCAATGTCACCCTCGACCCGATCTCGAAAAGCTACATGGTGCTGCTGGGTAACCGACGGGCTTTTATCGTGTCGCCCAAGGACTTCGACGAGACCGAATACGACTCGATCCAGCAGGCCGCCGAAGCCGCGGCTGGCAAGCTGCGCCAGGTCGTGGCCGAAACCCGCGAAGCCCGCAGCCTGCGCTTGATCCTGCGTTCCGCAGGCGCCGCGGTGGTGGCCACCGGCGTCTACATCGGCCTGCTGTTCGGCATGTCGCTTGTGCGACGCAGAGCGCTGAAGAAACTGCCCGAACTGATGCATCGGCACACCCAGGCCCTGAAAGTCGGAAGGGTTCCACTGGTCGATGCCAATTATCTGTATCCGTTGGTCAGCCGCCTGCTGGAGCTGGTGCGCTGGATCGTCGTGTTGCTGCTGACCTACGAATGGCTGGGCTTTGTCCTGTCACGGTTTCCCTATACCCGTCCCTGGGGCGAAAGCCTCAACAACTATCTGTGGGAACTCGGTGGCTATCTGCTGCAAGGGATTATCGGTGCCATTCCCGGGCTGGGCGTGGCGCTGGCGATCTTCTTCATCGCCCGCGGCGCCACCGCGTTCATGCGGCGGATCCTGCGGCGCATGGCGGCACCCGGAACCCTCAGCTGGCTGAACCATGAAACCCTGCAACCGACCCAACGCCTGACGTCGCTGGCGATCTGGCTGTTTGCCCTGGCCATGGCCTATCCGTACCTGCCGGGTGCCGGCACCGATGCGTTCAAAGGCTTGTCGGTATTGATCGGCCTGATGATTTCCCTCGGTGCCACCAGCGTGGTGGGACAGGCGGCGGCAGGGTTGATCCTGACCTACACCCGAACCCTGCGCCCCGGCGAATTCGTGCGCATTGGCGACTACGAAGGCACGGTGACCGAACTGGGCATGTTTACCACCAGCATCCGCACCGGCCTGGGCGAGGTGCTGACCCTGCCCAACTCGATGATCACCGGCACCGTCACCAAGAACTACTCACGGGTAGTGCAAGGCCCTGGTTACGTGGTCGACACTGTCGTGACCATCGGCTACGACACGCCGTGGCGGCAGGTGGAAGCGATGTTGCTGGAGGCCGCAAGACGCACGCCGGGGATTCTCGAAGTGCCACCGGCCCAGGTGTTTCAGACGGCCTTGTCGGACTTCTACCCGGAATACCGGCTGGTGGCCCAGGCCATTCCCAGTCAGCCCCGGCCGCGAGCGGTGTTGCTGAGCATGTTGCACGCCAACATCCAGGATGTGTTCAACGAGTACGGCGTACAGATCATGTCGCCGCACTACCTGGGTGATCCGCAGCAAGAGAAATGGGTACCCAGGGACAAGTGGTACCCGGCCCCGGCACAAGAGCCGAAGGAACCGTGATTGTTTACCTGATAGGGGGGCCGCACCATGCTTGAGTTCATTCTCCACGCCCTGCGCACTGACCCGGAAATCGCGGTGTTCCTGGCCATTGCCCTGGGGGTCTTCATCGGCCGCATCCACATCGGCAGTTTCCACCTGGGTTCGGTGGCCGGTGCGCTGCTGATGGGGTTGCTGATCGGCCAGATCGGGCTGGAGGTGCCGACCGGATTGAAATCGGTGTTCTTCGTGATGTTCATCTACGCCGTCGGCTTCAAGAGCGGGCCGGAGTTTTTCGGCAGTCTCAATCGCGGCACACTGAAACTGGTGGTGTTGAGCGTGGTGCTGTGCGGGACGGCACTGGCGGCGATTTTGGCGATGAACGCGCTGTTCGATTTCGACGCCGGCTTCACCGCAGGCCTCGGGGCCGGTGCACTGACCGATACGGCGATCATGGGCACCGCCACCAGTGCCCTTAATCAACTGACGATCGACACCGCGGCCAGGGCCCAGCTCAACAGCCACATGGCGATTGCGTACGCGATCACCTACCTGTTCGGCACCATCGGCTTGATCGTCTTCGTCGGCAGTATTGCGCCCAAGCTGCTGGGCGTGGATCTCAAGGCCTCGGCGCGTGAGCTTGAGCTGGAGTTGGGCATCGCCAAGGAAGAAGACGCGATCACCGTACCGTACACCCGCATTGTCGTGCGAGCGCACCAGGTGGCAGCCAACAGTTCGGCGAATGGGCAGCGGATCGCCGATGTGGAGAAACAGCACGAGTCGCTGACCGTCGAGCGAGTGGTGCGGGCCGCAAAGATCATCGAGCGTGACGAGGTGTTCACGCTGATGGCCGGGGATATCGTCGGGGTCTACGCCTTGCGCGAAGCGGTGGGTACGCTCACCCAGTGGATCGGGCCGGAAATCGACCATGCCGAATCCTTGTCTTTCCCGACCCGCGAGGCGGACATCATCCTGACCTCGCCAGAGTTTGCGGGCAAGACAATCCATCAGGCGAAGAGCCGGCTGGAAAGCGCGAGGCGTCTGGGCTGCTTCATCAACACCATCACCCGTCAGGGCTACGAGTTGCCCTTGCTGCCCGATACGGTGTTGCGTCGAGGCGATGTGATTACCCTGACCGGCCGCACCGCCAGTGTCGAAGCGGTGGCCAAGCGGTTAGGGCGAATTCGCGAACACAATTACAAGAGCGATATTGCCATGCACACCCTTGGCATGGTGCTGGGCTCACTGCTGGGGTTGTTGTCGACCCATGTCGGGATGATCCCTGTGGAGCTGGGAATAGGTGGCGGGGTGTTGGTCGCGGCACTGGTCATTGGCTGGTACAACTCGCGCCACCCGGAAATCGGCGCGTTGCCACCGGCCGCGCAATGGGCGTTCTCCGAGTTCGGCCTGACCGCGTTCGGTGCGGTGGTCGGCCTGCTGGCAGGTCCCGCAGCCTTTGCCGCGATGAAGGAACAAGGCCTGGCGTTGCTGCTGTCCGGCGCCGTGGTCACCATCGTGCCGCCGCTGGTGGCGCTGTACTTCGGGCGCTACGTACTGCGCCTGCACCCGATGATCCTGTTCGGTGCACTGGCCGGTGCGCAAACCGAAGCCGCGTCAATGAACAAGATCATCGAGCAGTCCGGCAGCAACACCCCGGTGATCGGCTTTACCGTGTGCTACGCCATTTCCAACGTGTTGCTGGCGGTGTGCGGGCCGATCATTGTGTTTGTCGTGGCGGGGTGAAGTGTTTTCTCAGAAACCACTTTCCCTCATCATTACCGCCATCAAGTGCGTCGCACCATCAGCCAGCAAACTGCGACGTTCACCTTCGATTTTCAGATGCCCCCGGGTCTCGCGCAGGCTCGGCAAGGGTTCGTCGAGTTGAATCAGCACCTGGAACAACGCCGCGCTCGGGATCAGCGCATGTTCCGCTGACGTGGTCGGCACCGGGCCACCGAAGCGTGAAGACAGCATGCGGTGCGACAGTTGACTGGCGCGGGTGCTGCCGATCACCAGTACGTGGCCACCGAGCGGGGTGGTCTGGCCGTCCGGGTAAAAGCGCACGCGGTCACCAGTGACCAAGCGATGCACCTGATCCTGGGCGACATAGGCGTCCACCTGCCAGCTGCGCGGGTCGATCAGCATGCCCAGGGGTTCCTGGCGGCCCACCCACTGGCCGGATTTCCAGTCCGGATTGACGTCCAGCCAGAGTCCGGCGAAAGGTGTTTGCAGGTTGAGCCGGGCGATCTCCGAGCGCGCGGCCCGGGCTTCTTCGAATTGCACGTTAAGGCGTTGCCGGGTGACGGCGTCCTCTTGCAATCCGCCGGGGTCGGCCAGCAACCCTGACAGACGTGCTTCATAACTGCGGGCGTTGGCTTCGCTGCTTTGCAGGCGCGAGGCTATGTCCGGCTCGTCGAGCACGATCAGGGTTTCGCCAGCGTTGACAGGGCCATCGGCGTGTATGGATTGCAGGCGTGCGGGGTAGGGCGCATAGACGCGCAACTGATGTTCGGCACGGGCCACGCCCACCGCGTCGACCTGGCTGCGCCAGGGAATTGCCAGCCCGACGACAATCAGCGCCAGCACGCCGTAGAACATCAACTTGCGTCGGCTTGGAATGCCGGCACGGTGTTGCCACCAATGATTCAATTCGCGCACCACCGGCATGGCGATAAACCAGGACAATTCGACCATGAACAGGATGATCCCCAGCAATTTGAAGAAGAACAGGTAGACCGCCAGGGCAATCCCCAGAAACAGTATCAGCCGATACAGCCAGGTGATGATCGCGAACGTCACCAGTAGCCGGCGTTGCGTGGGCGGAAACGATTCCGGCCAGTCTTCCCGCAAGCCCAGCAGATTACGCCGCAAGGTGACCCGCGCCAGGGCCGAGGCGCGTTCATGCAGGTTGGGAAAGTCCAGCAGGTCGGAGAGGATGAAGTAGCCGTCAAAACGCATGAACGGGCTGGCATTGAGTGCCAGTGACAGCAGCCAGCTGGTGGTCGCCAGGTACAGCAGGGCATTGCGCAACGGGCCCGGATCACACAGTGCCCAGCCCAGGGTCGACAACCCGGCCAGGGACAATTCGGTGACGATGCCGGCCGAGGCAATCGCCAGGCGCTGGCGCGAGCGACTGAGTTTCCAGCTTTCGCCCGTATCGGTGTAGAGCATCGGCCACAACACCACGAAAGCGATGCCCATGTGGCCGACCCGCAATCCCAGGCGCGTCGCCACCAATGCATGCCCCAGTTCATGCAGGGTTTTGGCGACGATCAGCGCCAAAGCGAAACTGAACAGGCCTTCGGTGGAAAATGATTCGACCACGGCGTGGGTAAAGACATCCCATTGCTGCAGGACCAGAATCACCCCCCACAGGCTCAGGGCAAAGACCAGCAGGCCCGTGACCGGGTGAAACAGCCAGCCCAGTGCGCGGGCCAGGTGTTGCAACGGCTGTTGCGGACGCAGCAGCGGAATACGGAAGAACAGGTAATGGTGCAGCCACCAGCGCCAGCTCAGCCAACTGCCTGCCTCGTCCCTGGCCTTGAGCCGTTCAAGCGCAGCCGGACCGGCCCGCAGCAGTTGGTGCTGCTCGAGGAACTGGTGGAAGTCGAGGATCTGTTCGACATCCGGTTTGAGCGCGGTGCCTTCGGCAATCTGCTCGCTGATCTGCCGGGGCGACTGACCCCAGCGCAGCAGGCATTCGAACTCCAGCCAACCGATGCGGTAAAAACGGTTGATCACTGTGTCCTGGATCACCCAGGCCGGTTCGCCGTTGCTGCCGTTGGCGGCTTCGCTCAGGCGCAGGTCTTCGCGCAATGGCGGCAGAGGCAAGTCAGCAGGATCCAGCATTACCAGCCACTCCACGCCCGCAGCGTCGCCAGCGGCCGGCGCAGCAAGTAGTAACCCAGCATCACCCGGCCGCCGTACAGTTTGGCGGTACCGTGCAGGCCGAGGCGCGCATGCTCCGGCGCGCCTTCGATGCTTGCCAGCAGACGATAGGCGACCACACCTTCATCGCTGGGGCGGGCCTGATAACTGGTTTCGAGGATCCTGCCCTTGAGCGGGGTCAGCGGGTACGCCGTGAGAAACAGCGTGACTTCAGCTCCGGGCTCCAGGGCGATGGCATCGGCCACCGCCAGCTGGATCTGCATGGCCGGTTGGGAAGGGTCGGCCACTTGCATGATCCGTTCGCCGATGACCACCGGTTTGCCCAGCCAGTCATTAGGGTCGCTGAACACTGCCACGCCGGCGCGCGGTGAAAGGACCCTGGTGCGCTTGAGTTGGGCCTGCACTGCCGCCAGTTCGGCCCGGCGTTGCTGGGCCCGGCCCTGGAGCAGGGTCAGCTCGCTTTTGCTTTGCGGGTTGTCGAACGCCCGCTGGCTGGCAGCCTGCAGCTCGGCATCGGCCACGGCGACTTCCTTGCCCAATACTTCGGCGCGACTGCGCAAGGTGGTTTCGTCCAGGGAAAATAGCGGCGTCCCGGTCTCTACCGGTTGGTTGGGACGCACCTGGATCTGTTCGATCACGCCGTCGATGGGCGAACTGATGATTTGCGCCTGGCGCGAGACGATTTCCGTCGGGGCCAGTGCGGTTTGCCGTACCGGCAGCAACAACAAGGCACCGAACACGACCAGGCCCAGCAGCAGTTGCTTGCGATTGGGGCGCCAGCGGCTCAAGCGCCGATGCCGGGCCAGTGCTGCCCAGCAGTAGCCCCAAGTGTTGACCAGCCCCTTGAGGTGTTGCCACAACATGGCTGGCGGCTCTTGTTCGAGCAATAACGTCAGCAGGCCCAGGCGTTGTCCGTCGCGATCCTTCAACGCAATGCACCAGAGGCCGCAAGGCCACCATTCGTTCCAGCCTTCGACGATATCCGGCGGTGGGGAGGTGGTGTCCGCTGTCAGCCACACCGGCTCGCTGTCGGGCACTTGAGTGGCGATCCAGCGGCTGGCCCGGCGCAGCCAGACGAGGTACGGCGAATCTTCGCTGGGGCGTGACAGCCCGGAAACATTCAGCAGTTCCAGCGACGATTCCTGTTGGGCAAAGACCAGCGCCTGATGAAACGGCAGCAGCGGGTACAGATCATTGGCCATGCTGAACGCCAGGGCGTTCAGCGAATCGGCGGCCATGGCCTTGTCCCGCAGGGCGTCAAGTTCCAGCAGCAGATGAGGGTGGGGCAGCGGCTCGTTCATTGTCATGGCTGGGCACTGTTTTGCAGTACATCGCTTTGCTGGGCAGTGTCCTGGTTGAACTGCGCCGTGCCGCTCATGCCGGCCATCAGGTCAGGGTATTTCTGGTCGAGCCGGGCTTCGAGCTCGACTGTCTGGGCCACCGCATCGACCCGCGAGTTGATGGCGCTGACATGGGCCGGGTAGGCCTTGCCGGTTTCATGGATGCTCACTTGCAGCGGCAGGCCGGGCTTGAGGGTCTTGAGCAGATTGGAAGGTACGTTGAGCCGGACTTTCAAGGCGCCGTCACTGACCAGATCGAACAGTGGCGTACCCGCGGTAACGGTCTGGAACGGCTTGACGTAGACCTTGGCGATACGCCCGGAAAACGGCGCCAGTACCTGGCAGTAACCGCTCTGGGCCACGCCCATGGCTCGGGCGCCGTCGGCTTTTTGCACTTCGGTGTTGGCCATGGCGACCTCGATGTCGCCCACGGCATTGAGTTGGCGCAGCTGTTTTTTCGCCTCCAGGTTCTGCCTGGCCATGGCCAGCTCGGCGGCGGCCACTTTGCTGCGGGCCTCGGCTTCGTTGCAATTGAAGCGGGCGAGCACCTCGGCTTTGGCGACATGCTCGCCGAAACCGCTTTTCATCTCGCCCAGGGTGCCACTCATCTGGCTCGACAGGGTGGTTTCCAGTTCAGCGGCCAGCAATACGCGAATGGCACTGGCGCTATCCAGGGCAGGGGCCGACACTGAGTCATCGGCGTTCACGGGCAGGACCAGACAGGCCAACAACAGGGTCCCTATGGAGGACTCAAGGGCGGTTTTGCGCATACGGCGCTCCTTGCTGGGTAATGAGCAGACGTTGCTGTTCCTGTTCGTTCAATGTGCGCTGGATTTCCCGGGCCAGGGTCTTGATGTCGTGTTTGGAGATTTCCTCCGGCAGGACATCCAGCCCCACGGAGTTGTACAAGCGCCCCCACGCCGCCTGGGCACTGGAGAACGCCGCTTCACGCTGATAGCGCGAGAGCAGGTAGCGACCTTCGGAGCGGATCACCTCGAGTTCGGAGCCCAGGGCGCCGGTTTTCGCCGCTTGGGCATAATCGAGCAGGCTGCGGTCGACCCGCAGGCTGTCTTCGGTGAATTCCACCTCCTGGCGCGCCAGTTGATAGCGCAGGGTGCCGACCCGCACCTGGGTCAGGATCGCCATGGACAGTGCCACCCGGCGGGCGTCATCGGTTTCGCTCTGGGATTTTTGCGCTGCATTGAGCGATGGCAATTGCAGCAGGCGCAGCAGGTTCATCGAGACTTGCAGCCCGGTGGCGTTCCAGTCGTTGTTGAAGAGGAATTTGTTGGAGTCGTACCGGTAGCCGTAATCCACGGTGACGTTCGGCCACAATTGCGCCTTGGCAATGTCCAGGTCTTTCTGGTTGACCCGTTTGCGATACCACTCCTCCATGATTTCCGGACGGTGTTCCAGGGACAACTGCTCCAGTTGCGCCATGCTTTGGCGCACTTCCGGCAGCGGTGGGTCGGGCATGTCAGCCAGGATCATTTTCGACCCCGGCGGCAGCGACATCAATGCCGCGAGCTCGGCCTGGGCGAATTCCAGGTCCTGACGGCGCACGGTCAGCAGGTAGATGGAGTCAAGCAGGGCGCGTTGGTAGGCGAGGATTTCCTGGCGCGGCAACAGGCCACGCTGTTCGGCTTCGCGCGCGGAGGTCAGCGCGGTGTGGGTGCGCATCAGCAGCTTGTCCACTTCGGGCATCAGCCGTTGCGCGCCGAGGGCACGCCAGTAGGCATTGCGCACATCCTGCAAGACGTTCTGCGCGACTTTGCGCCGACGCTCCTCGGCCATGAGGATCTGATCGGATTTCTGCTGGGTGCGGTAATAGGCCACGCCGAAATCCAGCAGGCTCCAGCTCAGGCCCAGGCCGTAGAGTTCGCGATAGCGCTCTTCGGAAGTCGATGCCCGCAAGCTGACCTGGCGGTCTTCGATGCCGATGGAGGTGCCGCCGGAATCGTTGTTTCGCCCGGCATAACCGGCCGATGCCACCAGGCGCGGCAACATCTCATGGCTGGAAACATCGCGCAGGTCCGACGCCAGGGCGCTTTCCATGAGCTTGAGGCGGTAGTCGAGGTTGTACTTCAACGCCCGGGCGGCTGCTTCATAAAAGGTAATGGGCGCGGTGACCGGCTCCTGTCCGGAATACATGCGCGACTGATCGGCGAGGATGCGCTGACGGTTCTCTTCGTCGGTGGAGGGCTTGGGCTCCAGTGACGAACAGGCACTGAGCAGCAGTGCGCTAGCGAGGGCGGAACTGATAAACCTCGTCGAATGTTTCGGCATATTCAATCCTTTGTGCTCTTTGAATTTTTTATGTTCGGTCACATCAATTGCCCCGGTTGGCCGGGTGCAGGCGTTGGGCTGCATGACGTACCTGTGCGCTGAATCCTCGTGCCGGGCGTGACTCCTGGGCTTTATCGCCTTGGGCCGGACCGTGGGTCAGGCCCGCAGGATCGACGGTAAACAACGATGGATCAGGCAACAGGCCATCGGCACTCAGGCCGATGCGGCCATGTCGGCCAAGAACCCAGGCCATTTCCAGCTCGCTGTCTGTCCGGCTGTCGCGTACGGCCTGGGCAACGAATTGTCCCGGTACCAACCCCAGGCCACTGCCCAGCGAATCGCTGGCGAACTCGCCACTGGAGCTGATACGCAAGTTGCTGCCATCGGCGTTCCAGGTCGACAGTTCATTCGCCCGGGCGGCACGTTCGACCACCGGCGTCACAAAGATCGCCGGTAACGGATCGGGAATGCGCAGGCTGCCGTTCTGCCGGTTGGGGTCACGGTCGAAGAAGTCGCCCGTCGGGGCCGGAATGAACGGTGTGGCGATGTCCAGCGTGATCACCAGTTCGGCCTGGTCGATGGCTCCGCTGAGGTCGCTGATGGTGTAGGTAAAGACGTCGCGAAGCACCTGGCCCAGACCCGCAGCCGCCAGAACCTGTGGATTGCTCTGGTCGATGGTGTAGGTGTAGCTGCCATCGGCGTTGAGTACCAGTGTGCCGTAGAGACCGCGGATCGGTTGACCGATGATCCCGGTCGTACCCGTGCCGGTTTCGGCCCCGGTGCGTATCGCGACCACTTGCAGGTGATCATTGCCGTCCACGTCACTGTCGTTGGGCAGCACATTGCCTGTAACTTGCGGTGCGGGCGTCTGGTCGCTGGCGACGGCGCTGTCGTTTTGCGCCACCGGATTGTCGTTGGCACCCTGGATAACCACGGTCAGTCGTGCATCCGAGGTGGCCCCGGCGGTATCGGTCATGCGGTAGGTGAACGTCTCGCTGAGGGTTTCACCCGCCGTGCGCAGGGCCTGCACCTGTGGATTGCTGTTGTCGATCAGGTAGGTGTAGCTGCCGTCCGCGTTGAGGATCAGTTGCCCGTATCGCCCGGTCAGCACTTGCCCTGCGCTGGCGGACTGGCCGTTTTCGCCAGTGACGCTCAGCACCTGCTTGCTTTCGCCATTGGCCACGCCATCGACATCGCTGTCGTTGGCCAGCACGTTGCCCGTGGCGTTGCTGCCCGGTGTGCCGTTGGCCACGCCGCCCGCTTCGACGGCGATAGAGTTGTCGTCACGGGCAATCGGGGTGTCATTGCGGCCATCGACGGTGATGCGCAATTCGCCCTGGCTGCTGGCACCGAAGACGTCGGACAGGGTGTAGCTGAAGACGTCCGTCAAGGTCTGGCCGCTTTGACGCAAGGCCTGGACCACCGCGAGGCTGTTATCGACGGTGTAGGTGTAGCTGCCGTCGGCATTGATCAGCAGATTGCCATACAGGCCGCGCAGCACAGTACCCACGGTGCCCGCGGTGCCGGTATCGGCAAGCCCGCCGGTACGGATCTGCGACACATTGAGGGCGTCGCTTTCCGCGTCGGTGTCGTTGCTGATCACATTGCCCGAAGGGTCGATGCCACTCTGGCTGTTGTTGAGGCCACCGGCTTCGACAGCTGTTGCTGCATCGCCGTTGGCCACCGGTGCCGAGTTGCGCCCGCGAATGATGATGTGAATTTCCGCCAGATCGTTTTGCCCGCCAAGGTCGGTGACCTGATAGGTGAAACGCTCATGGAGAAACTGCAGCGGTCCCAGTGCCAGTACCGTGGGGTTGTTGGAGTCGACGACGTAGGTGTAATTGCCGTCGGCACCGATGATCAATTGCCCGTAGAGCCCGTTGATCAGGGTGCCGTTGGTGTTGTCGGTGCCTGGATCGACCGCGTCCAGGGTGCCGCCCGCGGCCTCGGTGCCAAAGCGGATACCGGTGATGTGCAGGCTGTCGCCCTGATCGACATCGCTGTCGTTGGGCAACACGTTGCGGGTCGGATTGACGCTGTTGCCATTGCCGTCATCAGCGACGGCGACAGCCACATCGTTGATTGCCACGGGGGCATCCCAGGCACCGTCGATACGGATGTTCAGTTGGGCGACATCGGTGGCGCCGGCGGTGTCGCGCATCCGGTAGGTGAAGGTTTCGACCAGCGAATCACCCACCTTCAGTGCCTGGACCGCTGCCAGGTTGTTGTTGATCACATAACTGTAGGTGCCATCGGCGTTGATGGTCAGGGTGCCGTACAGGCCATCGAGGGTTTGTGTGGCGCCAACCGCGGTGAACGTACCCGCAGCGGCTTTGCCGCCACCGCGGACATCGGTGACGGTCTTGCTGTCGTTGGCGTCGACATCGCGGTCATTGGCCAGCACGTTGCCGGTAGGGTTCAGCCCCGGAGCGCCATTGGCGGTGCCGCCGGCCTCGACGGCCACCGTGCTGTCGTCCGCCGCCCGCGGATTGTCGTTGGCACCGCTGATGATGATGGTCAGCGTGGCCGTGTTGGTGGCACCAAAGAGATCGCGGACTTGATAGGTGAAGGTTTCTGTCAGCAGGTCTAAACGCGTGCGCAGGGCCTGGACCCTCGGGTTATCGTTGTCCAGCACGTAGGAGAAGGTGCCGTCGGCGTTCAGCGTCAGGGTGCCGAACGTACCGACCAGGCCGGTGCCGAGCACACCGACCGACGCGCCTTCATTGAACCCGGTGACAGTGAGTGTTTCACCATTGCCATCGACGTCGGTGTCATTGGCCAGCACGTTACCGAAAGGGTTGGACCCCGCGGTGCCATTGTTCAATCCGCCGGCCTCGAAGGCGATGGCGAAGTCGTTGCGTGGAGTCGGCGTGTCATCGCGGCCCCGGATGTCGATGGTCAACGTTGCGCGATCTTCGGCACCACTGGCATCGATCACCGTGTAGCTGAAGGCATCGACCAGGCTGTCACCGAGCCGCAACGCCTGGACTTCGGCCATGTTGTTGTCGAGCCGGTAGCTGTAGCTGCCATCGGCATTGAGGGTCAGCCAGCCATAGGTACCGCGCAGTTCGCTGCCCAGTGCGCCGGCTGTACCTGTCGCGGTTTCGCTGCCGGTGCGCACCGAGGACACGGCGCGGGTCTCGCCATAGTCATGGGCGGGCAGGTCGCCGGGTACCTCGCCACCGTCGACATCGGTATCGTTGACCAGCACATTGCCAATGGGGTCCAGGCCGGGCTGATTGTTGTTCGTGCCACCGGCTTCAATGGCGATGGACGTGTCATCGGTGGCGACCGGGTTGTCATTCTGGCCACGGATCAACACGATGATTTCCGCCGAGTCGATTTCCGGCGCCGGGCCGACGTTGTCGCTGACGGTATAGGTAAAGCGCTCCAGCAACAGATCGCTGCCACGACGTAGCGCCTGGACATCCGCATTGTTATTGTCGAGCGCGTAGCTGTAGCTGCCATTGGGGAAAATCGTCAATGTCCCGTACAGGCCAACAACTGTCGTACCGCCCGCATTGACGGCGACTGGCGTGCCCGCGCTACCTTCTGCACCGGCCTTGATCAAGATCACTGTCAACGGGTCGCCATCGGGGTCGAAGTCATTGAATGTGGCATCGCCGGAAGGATCGCGCCCCGGGGTGCCGTTGTTCACGCCGCCCTGTTCGGTGGCAATGGCAATCACGCTTTGCGACACGGGTGGATCATTGACGCCGTGTACGGTGATGACCAGTTGTGCAGTGTCGGTCAGCCCATGGGTATCGGTGATCCGGTAGGTGAAGAACTCGGTCAGGGTCTGCCCCGCGGCGAGGGCCTGGACGCTGGCGTTGGTACTGTCGACATCGTAGAAATACGACCCATCGGCGCCGATGCGCAAGGTGCCAAACAGGCCCACCACCAGCGTGCCGTCGGCCGAGGTCGTGCCGGTGGCGACAGCACTCAGCACATCGATGGCCGGGTTGTAGGCGAGCTCGCTTTTATTGATAACCCTATTGACCAACAACTGGCTGCTGGGCTGATCCACTGCGTCGACGTCGCGATCGATACCATTGTCGACAAGCCCGGGGCGGCTCGGGAACTGGACAACGTTGCCACTGGGATTGCTTTCGCTGGCATTGTTGTTGGTGGAAGCCGCTTGTGCCTCTGCCTGGTCATCGCTGGCGACCGGGTTGTCATTGGCGCCTTGCACTACGATGCGCAATTGCGCCACATCGTCGAGCCCCCCGGTATCGGTGAGCCGGTAGCTGAAGAAATCAACCAGTTGTTCACCGGCGCTCAGGCGCTGGACCCTGATGTTGTTGTTATCGACCACGTAGCGATAGCTGCCATCGGGGTTGATGGTCAGGGTGCCGTACAGGCCGACAACGCTGGTGGCTGCGGTAACCGGCGTGAAAGGAGCAGCCGTCAGTTCCGGAATCGGACGGATGCCCGTCACGGTCCTGGTTTCGCCATTGGCGGCGCTGTCTACATCGGTGTCATTGGTCAACACGTTGCCGACCGCGTCGCTGCCGGGGGTGCCGTTTAGCACGCCGCCGGCTTCGATGGCAACGCCATTGTCATCCACGCCCACCGGCGTGTCGTTGGCGCCCTGGATGGTCACGGTCAATGTGGCCAACGAGGTGGCGCGGGCCAGGTCGGCGGCAACGTAATCGAAGCGATCGGTCAGGGTCTGGCCCGACAGGCGCAGGGCCTGTACGGCGGCATTGTTGTTATCGACGATGTATTGGTAGGCGCCATTGCTGCCGACGATCAATTGTCCGAATTGGCCGGTAATCACCGCCACCCCGAGAATCGGTGTCTGATTGCCACCGCCCGGACCGACCGACAGCACATGCAACCGGTCAGCATTGGTGGCGATATCGACATCGGTATCGTTGACCAGCAGATTGCCCCGCGGGTTGACCCCGATAGCTGCGTTGTTGGTGCCACCCGCTTCCACGGCGATGGCGGAGTCATTGACCGCCACCGGTGGATCGTTGACCGGGGCGAGGATGATTTGCAGTGAGTCGATATCGCTCAGGGCATCGCCTGCGGTGCCGGGCAAGCCATCGCCGTTGGCGTCGCCATAGTTGCCCTGATCATTGCTGACCACGGTCAGGGTATCGGTGCCATTGAAATTCAGGTTGCCCAGATAGCGCAGGCTGGCCAGTGCCGTGTTGAGGTTGGCGAGGGTGCCGGTCAGGGTCAGGGTGGCCGTATTGGCCCCGATTACCGTTACGCCGGGCACGGTTGCACCGAGGGACAAGGTGCCATTGAGTACACTCAAGGTCACACTGAGGTTGCGGTCGGCGACATTCGGGTCGCGGTTTGCGTCGATGTCGGCGACGCTGATACCGCCGATGCCCAGCGGTACATCCTCCAGGCCGTTCTGGGTGCCGGGCAGGGTGTTGACCGGCGCGTCGTTCTGTTCGACGTAACCGGCATTAGCCGCTTGTGTGGCGGCATCGCCCAGACTGATGGTGATTTGCCCGAGCGTTCCGGCATCGGTGTCGACCCGCACGCGCAAATCTCCGAGCGGCTGCGGATAGCTGATCAGCCCGGCCGGTACGTCGATGCGAAACACGCCCAGCGGCAGCACGCCAAAGTGGAACTGGCCGTTGGCGTCGGTGACGGTGGTGAAGACCAGGTTGTCAGCGGTGGTGTCGAGCAAACCGTCGACACCGGCCCAGGTCAGGGTCACGGTCTGTCCGGCCAGGCCGGCGCCGTCGGGCGTGGCGCTGGCGGTCGGCGATGCGGTGTCGTTCCACAGGGTGCCGGTTATGACGCCGAGCCCGGCATTGTCACGCAGGATGTACTGGTTCGGGCCAACGGTACTGCCAGTGCGTTCTCCGTTCACCGTGCCGTCGATGCCGACAAAGTTGCCGCCCCAACTGATGAAATCTTCCGGCAGGCTGCTCCAGGTCAGGGTGGCGTTGCTGCTGGCGACTATCGAGGCATTGGGCAGGGTGACCTGATAGAGCACCTGAACCTGTGCACCGACGTCCAGTTGATCGAAATTCACATTCAAACCGCCGGTGGTGCTGAAGCTCACGCCAGCCGGAAGGTTGCCGGGGCCGAAACGGGTGCCATTGATGGTGACGCTGAGCAAGGTGTAGTTGCTGCCACCGGCAAAGCTGTCGCTGACTTGCGTATCAAATGCTGGCAGGCCGCCGTTCTGGGTGAAACTCAGTTGCACCGTGGCGCTGCCGATGGTGCCGCTCGGGTTGGGGTCGAACGTGACGATCTGTTTGTCCAGGCCGCTGAAGCCCGGTTCGACGATGCGCTCGAAAATGGTGTCGCTGTTGGCACGGCCCGCACCGTTGACGAATTCATGGGCCGAGATCGCCAGTTGTGCGCCGCTGATATTGCTAGCGACGTTGGTCACCCGCACGTTGAATTCGATGGAAATGCCTTCCAGATCGTTGTCATTGCCGTTGCCGTTGACCACATTGCCGAGGTTGAAGGTCACGACCTGGCTGCCGTCGGCGTTGGTCACGACCGTTACGCGGCTCGGGTCGAAAATGCCTTGCGGCGCCAGCCCCGTGAGATCAGGGGTGATCGGCAGGGCTTCGGGACTGTTCTCGTTGCCGTTTACGTCGAGCGTGCCGCCGACGATCAGGTTGGCGTCACTGAACAGCCCGCCATTGGAAATGAACGCGATGCGCAATGCATTCACCAGCGCGTCGGGTGAAATGAATTGCAGACCGTTGGCCAGGGTGATCTGAACCTGATAGTTGGGGTTATTGCCCTCGGGCACCAGCACCACCACCCGGTAGCGGATGACTTCGCCGACGGTCACCTGTTCCACCGGAGCAGTGGTCGGGGACGGTGCGGAAGTGTCGGGCAGGCCGCCCACCCGGGATATCTGGATCGCTTGGGCGACGGGTATCAGCAAAATGGAGTTGTTGCGGTAGTCGTTGAGCGTACCGCCATTGATCAGACCGTCGACTCCGGTGCGTTCACCGCCTTGCGTACCATCCAGGCTGGTCCATTGCACTGTCGCAATATTGGTGATATTCGACTGCGCAGCCGCTGTGGCATTGACCACACCGCTCAGTTGCAGAACGATGCTGCCGCCCTTGGCGATATCGATGTTGGCGCCGTTGGCGGTGCGTAACTGGCCACCGACGATCTCGAAACCTGTGCCGCCATTGTTGGTGGCGCCGTTTTGATACAAGACGCCGGTCAGCGTCACGTTGTCGAGCTGGGTTGGCAGGTTATCGAGGAAAGTGATGTCGAAGGCACTGAAGTCGTTGGTACCGCTACCGTTGCTGAGGGTGATGCTGAACGTGACGGTATCGCCTTGATCGTAGCCACCAAGCCCGGAGGTGGAAGTAATCACCTGGTTCACCTGCAAGGTCGGCTCGCGCACGGTCACGGTGGGTAGGCCGCCGCTGACGTTGACCGTGCGATCCACCGCGACATTGCCGTTGGCCGTGTCCGTATCCGGGTCGCTGTAGGTCAATAGCGCGTTGTTTTGCCGGGAAATGTTCGCCTGGTTGGCGATGACGTTGTTGGCCACCAGTTGCAGGCGTATCACGAAGGTGTTGTTGCCAGTCTGGTTGTCGGCCGACACGCTGGACACGCTGAAGGTCCAGCGCGCATCCACGCCATCGCCACCCAGCGTGCCGCCCTGTCCGCCGAAGCCACTGACCAGCACACTGCCCGCGAAGTCTGCACCCAGGGCGCCACTGCCGGTGCGGGTGGTAATGATCTGGTAACCCAGGCCGCCATTGAATGTGGTGTCCAGGCGCATGCCCGGTGGGATCAGGTCGTCGATGCGCAGGTTTTGCGTGCTGCCCTCGGGCAGGGTGATCACGATGTCGTAGCGCATGCTTTCGCCGATGACCAGATCGCTGCCACTGGTGTGGCTGGCACTGGAATCGCCATTGTCCAGCGTGCCGTCGGCGAACACTTTACGAATGACCGGCGCGGCGACTTGCTGGTTGGCGAGGTCGGTGAGGTCAGTCGGGGTGAAGTCGGTGCCGCCATTGACGCTGGCGTAATTGCTCAGGGTCGCGGTGGATTGCAGGGTACGGCTGGCCTCGATGGTATTGCTGACCACCACGTCATAGCTGATCACCACCAGATTGGCGCCGCTGGTGTCGGCGGCGGTACCACTGCGCCCGGCAAGGAGCGTGGCTTGCCCGCCGGCATCCAGGAAGGTGATCTGGTTGCCCGTCACGCTGTAATCGACACCCTGCACCAGGGCGGTGCCGTCCCCCCGGTAAATCTGCAGGTTCGCCGCCCCCAGGCTGCCGCCGACGAAGCTTAGACCGGTCGGCAGGGTAATGCTGGTGCTGACATCGAAGGCACCGCCACCACCGCTGTTTTCAATGGCAGTGACCAGGCGCAACCGGTCGCCGCCATCGATATTGATGATATTGCCGTCGACCGCCGCCAGGTCGGTGACACTGCCATTGAATGGCACACCGGTACTGCCTGGCGGGTTCCAGCTGCCGGTAGTGTTGCTGACGGTGCCGTTGGTACCGGAAACCACGCCGTGCTTGATACTCAGCACCGGCTCGGCCACGGAAACAATCACCGCGACGTCGGAGGAAATCAGCGTACGGTCGGTGAGGGTGGTTTGCTGGCTTGATTGCGCCAACACGTCCAGCGCACGCTGGTCGGCAAAGGGCTGGTCGCCGACCCGTACGGTAAAGCGTATGACAATGCGACTGCCGGTGGTGCTGGCCGTGGCGAAGCTGCCGAAATCGAAGACCACCGAGTTGCCGGCGGCGCTGGTGACGCTGACCACGCCGCCGGCATTGGTGTTGCCCGGACCGATCTGCCATTGGCCGACATCGCTGCCCGTGGCCCAGGTCACGCCGCTCACGTTGAACAATGGCAACGGCAGATAGGCCGTGAGCTTGAACTGTTCGTAATCACCGGTGACCAGGTCGTAACTGAGCTGGAACGTCACTTCATCGCCGGGGCGCAGTTCACCGTTGGCGGGCGGGGTGCCGTTATTGACCTCGACCAGGCTGATATCGACCACGCTGGTCGGGATCACGCTGGTAGTGGTGGAGTTATCGGTTTCGCTCTGGCCGGTGAGGTTGAGGGGATCCTGCAACAGGGTGCCATCGACCACCGCACTGTTACCCAGTTCGTCGCCTTCATTGATTTCGGGCTGCGGATTGCCTGAAGGCGGCTTGTAGGTCTGGCCGACAATGGCCGAATAGCTGAGCACCGCCAGCATTGCGCCTTGAAGCTGATTGTCGAACGCCAGGTCGCCGTTGAGCCAACCCCGCAGAACAAATGCATCACGCAACGACTGGGCAATGTCGAACGCCATCGATGTACTGCCGTCGGCGTTGTTGACGACGGTGGTCACCAGGGTAATGGCCTGCGTAACACCGTTGATGGTAACGGTCAGGGTCGCAGTGCCGGTCAATGCCTGGCCGTCACTGAGCTGGTCGCGAATGATCAGCTGCCCATCGTTGAAAATATCCTTGCCGAACGCAAAGTAGTCGGAAACGGCCAGGTTCAGGGTGTACTGCAAGGTATCGCCGGGAGTGATGCCGGTATGGCCGACATCGTTCTGCACGGTGACAGTCTTGAGCAGCGTGATCGATTTGGCGATGAACTCCGTGGGGACACCTGTGCCGCTGAAGTCGATGGAGGTGTTCGGCGCGGTGACGTCCCGGGGATCCAGCGGAACCCATTGGCCCGAAGCGGCGGGGGCGCCGAGGGTGATGGTCACCGCGTCGCCGGTTACCGGGTTGATGATCGGCAGGCCATTGGCATCGACTTCCGGCACGTAGAACGCGACCACGGTGTCGGTCCTGGCCGTAAGGCTGTCATAGGTCACGGAAAACGAATTGATATACACGTCGTCGGCGGCAATCAGCACGGCGATTTGTGCCGCGTCGGTGACCACCGTGCCATCGTGCAGGGTGATGGACGTCACGCGGCCACCGGGGCCGGGGGTAATAGCAGTGACTTGAACATTGTCCGGCAGCGGTTGGGTCACCACGACGTTGGTCAGCGCCTGGCCAGGGGCCGGAGTCACCGATACGGTCAGCGTGCGACCGTAGTTCGGGCCGGTGGCGGTTTCACCCTCCGGAGTGCTCAGGGTTTCATCGAGGGTGATGACGGTTGGATGCACCACAAATGCG
Source organism: Pseudomonas sp. 18173 (assembly GCF_050432945.1). Lineage (NCBI taxonomy): Bacteria > Pseudomonadati > Pseudomonadota > Gammaproteobacteria > Pseudomonadales > Pseudomonadaceae > Pseudomonas > Pseudomonas sp. 18173. The sequence goes on along the minus strand of NZ_JBKFTN010000011.1, from coordinate 87,486 downwards.
GCTGTACCGGCCTGAATCAGGCTTGGATCGTTGGTCGGGTTGTCCAGGGCGTCGTTACCGAACTGGAAGCCGCCACTGGTGCGAATGGTCAGGTCCGGGGTGCCATTGGAAAAACTGGTGTCGGCCAGGTTGCTCAGGCTGGCGTTGATCTGTACCGGGATGACGGGTTGGCCATTGGTGACGCTGGCAAAGGGCAGTTCAATGACCACCAGTGTGTCGCCGGCGCGCATGCCATAGGTCGACGCGTTGATGACAAGGAAATTGCCGTTGGCGTCTTTCGCCAAAGGGTGGGTGGCGTTGCCCGACGCATCGAACGTCACCTGGTGGCTGACCAGGTTTTGCCCCAGGTAACTGGCGGAGATGAAGTTCACGCCGTCATTACCGTCCCGGCCGGTGGTCGGTAGCGCCAGGTTGATGAACGGGGCAAACCCGGTCTGGGTGGAGGTGTTGCTGAAGTTCACGGTGAACGAGAAATTGTCACCCAGCAAAACATCGCTGCCGCCGGCGGGCAGGGTGGCGGTTGGTGCGGCATCGGCCAGCAAGCCGTCGAAACTGGCCATCGCGGCGCTGCTGATTGCAATGCTCTTGTCGATATCGCCGACCCTGGTTTCCAGCGTCCAGTCACCGCCGGCCCGGGTGCTGCCGGTGTCGTTGCTGGAAGCGGCCACATCGGCGCCGGTCCAGCGCGCCAGTTCGGTGACCAGGGTTTTGCCGGCCGCACCCGCGCCGATGTCGCAACCATAGAGCTGGATATCCGCGCCCTGAGTCAGGTTGTTGCGCCACTGTCCGAGGGTCTGCCCGAGTTGGTCGACGTTATCGGAAGTGATGGTACGGTTGCCCAGTGTGAATTGCCCGGCGGCGCCGTGGGACATGACCTGGATCGAATCGACTTTGCCCAATTGCGCCAGCGCCGCGGAAATCGCCGCCAGGCCGTCCTCACCGGCGTTGACCACAATGGCCGTGACGTTGCCCGGCAACTGCGCGAGCAGTTGGTCGCGGTTTTCGATACGACTGTCGAGCACCAGCAGGCTGCGCGCCGCCGATGGCGCCTGCTCGGTGGCGGCGCGGCCTTCGGTCGGGGTCGCGTGAGGAGCAGGGGCGTCAATCGGTGCCGGTGTGGCGGTCGGGTCCGTATGCTGCTGATCGGCCGCCGCCGAAGCGGCCGCACCGTCGAAAAGAATCCTTGGCTCCAGCGCAAGCGCTTGGCGTTGTGGACGCAAATGGGAGCCGAAACGTGGATGCCCTGACCGTTGCATAGTGAGGCCCTCTACCTACGCGGTTAACATTCCATTGGTACCAAGCCCACTATTGGACTCTTAGAGCGTAGGAGCTTTTTTACGAGTTTCCAGGCTGGGGGGCGCGTAATCAGGCACTTAGGGATGCATCATGTAGAGGCATTTTGCTATTTACAAAGCGCTGGCAATGCTGGATACGAGAGAAGTTTTACAACCGAAAACGACGTCATAGTTTCAACAATCAGCTGTCACCGAAAGAGTTTGAAAAGCGCTACACGGCAAACTTGGAGAGTGTCTGGAACACCCGGGGCGATGGGATGTCATTAATAATGGAAAAGGAGGGCGCACGTGAAATCTGACCCTCATGCTCATAGAACACTTGGAATTAACTCAACTAAATAGCCGTTTAGTTGAGCTAGCCAATATTGGCGGTAGATCATCTTCAAGAATTCACATCTCTCGCCAGACACGTGGCGTCAGGCCCCTCTGACGTGGTCCAAACTAATCTAGCAGGGTGCCAAAAAATTGGAGGTTGCGGCTGACAGAGCAGTGCGAGTGATAGTAAGGGTAAACATTCCAACCGGCAAACCCCAGAGTTCGAACAGCATTACGGCGCTTTGAAATCCCGGGCGTGCCAGGCAAACCAAGGCTAACATTTCGGTTCAGTATTACGCTGTAAACCTGTTTTTTGAGTTGTTAACTACGGTGGTTAACAAGTCAAAATTTTGGTTAACAACGGTAACGGACGAGCATTTCACTGAGCTTTTCATCCAACCAGGTTTTTGCGAGTTTCGTGGGGATCTGGTGGCCGGAGAGTTCAACGGCCTTCAAACGTAGCGTGTGCATCGCCAAACCGTCAGCGTCTGCAAGCAAATCAATGGACGTTTGCATTTTCCACGTGTGGCAGCCCTTGAAATCTGCGCACCAACTCCACGCTGAACATTGCAGATTTCACACAGCGACGTGCTTGGGGGCGGATCTGCGGTTTCAGCGATGGCATCAATGAACTGGCTAGCCCCAAAACATTTCCATTACTAAGCGAATCGGTGAACTCGGGTCTGGTGCACGATTACATCAATCAAGAACGACATCCGTGGATTCGCTGCTCACAAAGCAAAATCAGGCGCGCCGAACCCCGCCAGGACTCACACCGGTTCGGTAAGCGAGCTCTTTAAACGGAGGCCAGTAGGACCAATGGAGACCAAAAATGCGCACTTATGGATCATCAGAGCAGGCGATCGGGTGACCGTACCGGCCGTAAACTCATCAGATAGAATGTGAGATATGCAGGTAGAGGTAAATTCTTTTCCAGGCGGCTAAACGGCTATGAACGGAATTTAGTTCTCGAAATGAAGAGAGATTACTTCCGAGAGCTGCTATGGCTTTAAAACCCTGGCAGAGAGGCTCGCAGTGAATATCCATGAGTACGCATAATGTATATTATGTTAAATGGCCTATCAGTACACGACTGCCTCCATCCTCACACTGTTGTGGCAATTGATATTAGAGTGGAAATCATCGAAATTAACCGGAATCGTTTTTCAATCAAACACTTAGTAACTTCCGAACTACGACCTCATACGAAGATCGGAGAGTGAGTGGAAAAAAAACTAGCGACCATTCTCGACTAAAAGACCCATTTTCAGGACGTGAGCATTGTTAAATTACTGGAAAAATATCGCTCTCCACCTATCTTGCTTGCCTGGGGATTAAATTATGACTTCACTTAGTTGGATTTTAGACTCCGAGGCATCTACGCTACGATAAAGAAGTATTCACTCCAGTCTCTAGGTCTCTACTCATGATCGACGCAGAAAAATGCTCTACCGGTGAGCCTAACTATCGACACACGGTAGATATCGTTGTCTTCCGTTATTGCAGGTTGAAGCGAGTAATCGAAGTACTCTTGCGTGAATCAGACAGCCAACAGGGCCATATTAATTTTGCACTGCCGGGATCTCCTATCGATTTCAACCATGAGCGTAATACTTTAAAGGGTGTGGTCGATCGCTTGGTTAATTCGGATCAGATAGGGTTTCCACTTAGTCACGTTGAGCAATTAGGTACTGTCGGAGATGCCCATCGAGATTCGCGCTGCTGGTCGTCTTCAACCTTTTACCTTGGTGTGGTAGCTGATGTGCCTGAGCTGAAACCAAATCAACGATTTTTACCCATTGATCTCGTATTAACGCGAAGCACAGCGTTGCTATTTGACCATAAAGAATTAATTGAAAAAGCTCTTGGGCGGTTAGTCAGCAAGTCGCTCTACTCAAGTCTGCCGCTCCTGTTCCTCGGCGATGAGTTCAGTACGCCCGTGGCCATCGAAGTTCACACTGTATTGCTCGGCCGTAAGGTGCTGAAATCAACCATTGTCAAGCGAATGAGCACGCTTCTTGAGGTGGGCTTCATTCGTATGAGTGGGCGAAAAAGCGATCAATATAGCACCAAAGCCTCATCGACATTTGTGGTTCAGCGGTCAGGCGCAATATTCTATTTTGATAGGTGTTTGTTTTGAAGTAAGACTTAACTCCTCCATGTTAGATAGATTCTAGCCGCGTGATTTCGTGAGTCAACGGGAAGTTCAGCACCGCTGTCTCTACTTGAGCACGGATCAGAAACTTATTCATGGCGATTACCCCCTGGGGTAAGTTTAACGTGCTCAGCCTTACTGCTTGGAATGCTGAGCACATGAGCACCTTCAATACTAAATTTACTGACTCTGCGGGAAACGGTGGCCGCGCTGACGCCACAGTTCACCAAACGGAGGATTTTTAGGCAATGGTGGGGCATATCGGTGGAGGGGCTGTGACAGGCTCACAAATATGTCTGCTACTGTGTGATCGATTTGAATCGTTCCAACTACTTTATTAGACCCGGCTAGCTTTGGTTGCAAAGCAAACTCTTTCATAGCTTTAACATAGCTGGCATTAGTGAACTGGGGCGAACTGTCAGCGCGGAAGTAGTCTGGGTTGCCAGTAAGTTGGCGTGCCAATGCATTCCGAATGTAGTTGATAAACATGGTTTTCAGTGGACAAGTATGAATCTGAATGTTTTGTGCGGTCGGTGTTTCCAGAATGGTGAAGCTGATAGTACTTTGAGTTAATTTATCGATCGCGAGTGTGATAGTCGGCTTGTACGGGAGCTGATTGAGCTTGTACGGGATTTTATGTAGGTGTATGCCACCGCCTATAAAAGTAACTTTGTTTTTATTACTCATTTGACTTTCCTCTAGTGTTCGAATTGAAATATTTCGCTCCAGATCACTAGCCTAGGATTTTGTCCCGAAGAGTCAAGGCGAGAATCTTTACTTTATGAGCCTAGTAGAAGTGCAAAAAAGGTAAATTACCTTTCCAACGCGCAACAGGGTCGATTTCGCCCATCCGTTGATTTGTTTCAGTCGGCGCGCTGTCAATTTGTATTAAATGTTTTAAGGGGGAAGGCTAATAGAGTAAAATCAATAGGATGAACGGCAAGATGGCTGTTAGTTCTAGCTCTTTATTTTTAATTAATTGCCAATCTGACAATATGTGTAGTTTTATTTTTCACTTTCAGACTATAAAACAATATGGATATATTGTCGGGATTTCTTGCTTAGTTGCTGGGGTTTAGTTATTGTAGGGTTTTTTGTTATAGCATTTTAGTATGTGTTATTCGTCGGTTACGGCTAGATCAGGGCCCGATTCTCGCAAAGTCTTTGCTTCACCACCCTTCGCAGGCAGCTGTCCTAAACCGCGACAAAAGCATTTACGGGCGCCGCGGCCCCTCCAATCCTTAAGAATCCTTCGGATTGGAGAGTTACTTTGAAGTCGACTCAACAGAGATCAACTCCAGGTACTTGTATTTTTTATTCTTTGCGGCGGCCTTGGCCTCCTGCTCGGCTACCAGCTTGCTCAGGCTGCTCGAGTCGTGAACAAAGACTTCGACTTCACCGTCGTACACCTTAGATACATGTAAGGTCACACGTAGCTTGGACGTATGGTAACCAGTAGTTTTCTTCGGACGCGTGGGTGGGCTTGGAGCTAGTGAGGTCGTTGTTATATCAACTACTGGTGCTGTTACCTTAGGCGTCAATGGATCCACACTGGCTCCGAAGAGTGCCTTACGCATTTCTTCTTCACTTAATTCAATAGCCATAAATCTACCTTGGAAAGCACAGAAAGCTGTCACGGGTGGAGTTCCCGTCGTGTTGGAGCTGTTTGAGTAAGCAGGGAGTAGGTTCGACAGCATGATTGATACCTGCGGATGCCGATGATAGCACCGGGATTGCCTACCCTGCTCTCCCCGACGACGAAGCCTTATCTTCATCACACTGATGGCCAGACTCTTATCGTTGGCCCCTCGACGACGATGTCGATCCTGAATACTCGCCTGTTTGCTGCAGAGGTCGTAACATCTGGTGCATTATCGAGCTCGGCAATGCCTGAGCAATGGATTGCTTGGAAGGAGCTGAGATGACCACCCCATCGCAAGATGAAATCGTACTGGCCGCTACAGAAGGGAGACTGCTTGATCTGATTTTTGAGGACAGCTGGCGGCACGATAGCGCGCTCTTTTCCCAAGCCTTGATCGATGCTCATCAATCAGAGCATCTTGATCTCCGCCCCCTCCTCCCTCTACCTGAGTCGTCTCGCTTTTCGAGCAACGAAATGCATCTGGGTATGGAGGTTCTCCTGCCGGCATTGGGCTACATTGCAACCAGTTGCGTGGATTTGCTTGAACTGATGGCTGGGGCCATTCCTCACGATGACCCCATACTCAGCCACTCCCCGTACACCGAGATATTGAAGTGGTGCCAAGCTTCACCAGAGCGCCTCATCGAGCTACTTCAACTCATCAAGTCGGGTGCCCTGCTTTCTCAACGATTTCATTGCATACAGGCATGCATCAGTGCCGGACTGCAGGTAGATGCAGATTTTTACTTGGCCCAGGCTATCGAGTTTCTCCAAAACGGTGACGCCCTTCAGCGCTCCCAGGTAGCTAGAGCCCTCTGTAATTTGCCTGCTGAAGTACGGGCCACGACTGCTGACCTTGTCGAAACCATCCTCGCCGTGATCGAGCGTGAGACCGACCCTTCGGTACAAGAAGCGCTCCTCGCCCTGGGACTTGCCTGGCAAAAGGATGCTCCGGTCGAACTGGAACGATCGACGTACAGGCTGATCGAGAGTTCCACCTCCCCCGTCACTTTAGCGGCCAAGAAAGCGATCGCCTTTGCGTTGATGGGCACATCAAATGCTTATAGCGCCCAAGTTCGTCGTGATCTCCTTGCTCTTCTGGCGTCAGGCCAGCCAGAGGATGAGTTCGTCAAGTTGCTGGACATCGTGTTGGCCGGGCTTATCACGAGAGGTGAGGTATCAGAGGCTCGGGATGTGGTTGAGAAACTTATCCTCGGTGAGCCCGCTGTACCATTTACTCATTTCTCTTCCGTTCTGCATGAGCTTGAGAACGGAGACGCTGCTGTCCTGGACAAGTGGGTGGTGAGCTGGCTTCAGTCTGAGTCACTGAGCTTATCTCTAGCGCTCAGGCGCGGCTTGTTTGCAGCTAGTGAAGGCCGGGTTTTCACTTTCGATTTCAGTCAGGCGCTGGACGTACCGGAAAGCGATTACCTTCTCATCGCACGCAAAGCGCTTGGCACCTTTTTCTCAAAGCCCCTTTTTATTGCCTCCCTGTTAGTGAGCATGATGCGTAACGCCACGGGTGCGACCTTAGGCGCGCTGGAGAGCCTGCTGTTCGACCCAGTTCTGATCAACTACTCCGGTCTTCGATCAGATTACCTGGACGAGATAGCAGCAAGTCCCACGGATCCGGCTTCGAAGGCAGTCCAGCAAGCATTGCAGGAACTGCGTAAGTACCTGGAAGGCCTTGGAGATACTCACATCCGCGAGCTGCAGCCCTCGGAGCGTGAGCGTCAGTTGGAGCATCATCGACGCAATGAGCAAATGCAAAATGAGATGGTGGAGGCTCGCAAGTCTTCAATCTTAGCGAGTCTGGTCAGCGAAAAAGTGCTGCTATACGGCGTAGGGATGGCCAGTTGGGTGCCCGAGTTCCCACCTCCACAGCACATGGATGGCAACGAAACGGGGCCAATGCGCCGCATGGAGCAGTCACTCGCGACTATTAAACATACGTTTCAGCTCCCTCGGCATTCGGTGCTTGAGCCCTCCACGCTTGAACTCCAGATCCTCAACTTCTTGCACGAGAAGCGCTCGCAATGAAACTCGTCTTCCGTGAGTACCTTGCCTCGCTCCGCGAGCGCAATGAGCTGGATGTCGTTCTACCCGATTTGTTGAGCGAACTGGGCTACAACGTGATCTCCCGTCCATCGACGGGGCCACGCCAGTTCGGCGTCGACGTCGCCGCCGTAAGCCCCATGGTGAACGACGAGCAAAAGCTCTACCTGTTCACAATCAAGCAGGGAGACCTGACGCGAGCCGAGTGGGATGCAGTGCCCCAAGGTGTACGAACCTCTATTAACGATATCATCGACGTATACATTCCCAAGCGGATTGCCACTCAGTACGAGTCATTGAAGATCGTCATCTGCCTGTGCTTTGGGGGCAGTGTGAAAGAGGCTGTGAGAGACAATCTAACAGGCTTGATCAGTAGGCTTAGTAATGATCGGATTTCCTTTGAGGAGTGGAATGGTGACTACATGGCGGGCTTGCTCGCTGATGGATTGCTACAGCACCAGCATGTGAGCAAGACTCTGCAGTCGCGGTTCCAGAAGTCCATTGCAATGCTCGACGAGCCCGACGTTTCAGTTCAGCATTTCACCGCACTCATCGAAGGGCTCGTGAAGGCCGACAACCTCGACGCTGTGCACCGGCTCGCGACACTACGACAAATGTACATCTGTCTCTCAGTGCTGTTCGTATGGGCACGCGCGCAGGAGAACCTTGAAGCCCCCTACCGAGCCAGTGAGCTGGTCATTCTGCGTGCATGGGAGCTGGTCAAGGGTGACATCGAAGCGGCATCGATCGGACACAAGCATATTGGGCTGACCTTCGGCGAGCTGCTGGATCTGCACACTAAGATCTGGGCAGAGCTGATGGGAGATAAAATGCTGCCGCTCACAGCAAAGCGAGATGCACTAGCTAGCTCCGTAAACTCCCATAGTGCTGTGGACATCAACCTCAAACTTTTTGAGACCCTGGGGCGTATCGCCCTGAGGGGGCTGTGGATTCTCTGGCCCCACCTTGACGGTAATGAGCCACGAGTCCTTAACGCCTCCGAGGTACCGGAGGATGCCTCCAAGCTCGCTCGCCACATCGCCGAACTCATCCAAAACAATCGTGCACTGTTTTCCCCTGTAGCCGACGAGCAAGTCATCGAGATCACTTGCGCCTTGATGTTCCTGTCGATGATGAGGGAGTGGCGCAGCTATGCGCAGGATTACTGTGATGAGCTTCTGACCTATTACCACTTCAATTTCACCAGGCATCATCAGTACCCGACCATCCACGGCAGCTATCAGGAGCTGATACGGCATCCTCAGGCCAGAACTGAAGAGTATCGGGCGCAGCAGACGAAGGGCAGCGCTCTCATTCCGGTCATGATGCTCTGGGCCACTTTGGGTGGCGAAACGGGGTCTAGAGAACGATTCTCTCGATTCGTACGAAGCGAGATGAAACATTGCAATCAGCAGCTCTGGATGCCCGGGCCTGACACCGAGGCTCTCTTGTATCTCAGTGATCCCTCGCATGGGCTTGCGCTGTGTGACATACCCATCACTGCTGACGGCATGGCAGCCAGAAGAATACTGGAGAGGGAATGTTCCGGGGATGGGGACTACACGCGCCTTTCCGCTGTTCGCCTAGGACATTGGCCTGTCTTGGTGATGGCGTGCCGTCATAGTCGGCTTCCGCTTCCGCCGCAGCTCTGGTTCCCACTGGTGATCAAGGAAGATGCTCCAAGCATTAGTGCGGATTCCCAGCAGTCTGCTGCCAGGACTGTCCGGACGCAATCGGCATTCTGGTTTTCACGCCGGGCCGGCGCAAACATCGAGTTGGACGGGGAGAAAACGATTCACTTCGTTTCCCTACCGAAATGGGAAAGCGAAACCACGGAGTAACGATCAACCCATGGTGATCCAGTCCGGTGCCCGATGCAGCCCACCAAAAACTAGAGCTGCATCGACGCCAGAACCATTGCCTGACCAAGAGTCCGTCGCCCTCAGCGTTAGGCAATTCAGGTCGTCAGATCCGCCGGACTGCCCAGGCGGTATGGAGCGCGAATTGGCATCGCATGTGTCATGCCGAAAAAATCAGCTCAAGGCCTCGAAATTTCGTACCATTCCGCCGCGTGCGCGCGCCTATCCCAAATCATGTTCACCTATTAGGAAACCCAGTGGCAGCTCGTAATCGATACGTACGATTTCTCGGTAAACAGCGCTCCAACGCCAACGTGACGCAGCCTCTAAAGCCAACGGGCAGCTCAACGCGGCTAGAGAAAACGCTATCGTACTCAGGGGTTATCGCCAACGTCTCCCAGGTATTCATGCTGGTGGTAGTAGTTTTTGGATACGTTTATACCGTCCGGCCAGTCTTCCAGAAGGAGGTTGTCTCAGAGGATCTCGCCCGCCTGCAGATCGAGCAACGTAAGCTTCAACAGCAGATGGATAAGCAGACCGAATCCTTGGCAGCGGGGGAAGCTAGAAACAAAGAACTGGTTGATCAGCGATCTGCCATCGAAGGCCAAATTGCAACGCTTAACCAGAAGGTAGTCGACGCAGAGAAGTCCGCGCGAGATGCAACGCGCCGAGCCGGGAAAGCAGTTGCCGAGGCCAAAACGGCTGAATCCACCCTCTCCATGCTTCAAACTCAGCACTATGGGCTGAAGCTGCAGAGTCTTCTGGGCGACCTGGCAATGCCGAGTAGCATCGTCCAGATCCTGAACCGCTCGGGAAGTACCTACACTTTGAAAGTCTTCGAAGAAGACGAAGCTAGCTCCATTGCACAAAAACTGAAGTCCTTAGAGCTGCAGCCCGTCGACCTGGCAAAGACCACGCTATCCCAATTGCAGGCTGAGGCCACCAAGCAAGCCAGGGCCCCCAGCGCCGCCCTGGATGCGTTGCTGGCGCGAAACTACCAAGAAGGCCTGGCCAAACATACTGAAGACCTGACATGCCCTACACCGGCATATGCCGACTGGCAGTCAGCATTCCAGTCGGCCATGCAGGCCAGCGAAGGCAACATCCAAAACTGCGTCAGCGAATACTGGGCTGAGCGGACAACCCAGGAAGGTTGGACACCCTCGGACGTCCGCAGTCTCCAGAAAAAGGATTTTTGGAAGGAGCAGGAGCGCAGCTACAGAGCATCATGCAAAGTTGGCTATAGCTACATCGTGCAAACTGCCTTCCAACACGCATGGGCGAAAGGTGACGAGCCCTGCGATGAGCGTCGAATGTTCGTCAATCATATCGTCATGGGTGCCCCCATTAAATCCAAGCTGAAACTGATGACGGTGGCTGCCCCGCCATCCACCCAAGATATCGCTCGCCTGTTCCAAAATCGCAATAACAAGCAGGCTGAGGCCGGTCTGTAACCCAACCCGGGCCTGCCCTCGGCTCAGGCTATCTAGCTAATTGCTAGGTGGTCTGAGCGTCCGAGACACAGCTAGATCTAGCGGTGCGCTTCCAGCCTTGAGGTCATAGTCGACGTGCCTCGCTTTCCATCATTGGCATAAAGTTGGGCACGTAATGCGGCAGCCATGGAGACCTGGTGCCAATGCCATCCAGCTTCATAATCGGAGTTAGGGAGTCGAATGGCTCAACCCTTTCTATGAGCTTTGCCTGAATTGCACGAATGCGCGGTTCCAAAGCCAGTCAATATCACAAACGTAGCCTTGGGCTCACACCAGGTTCAACAACGCCTCGCGTAGCAGTCTGGCAGCGGGCGAGTCCGGCACGTTTTTGCGCGAAACCAACTCATACGGTTCGCTGCGCGAGGTGATGGGTAGCGGCAGCGTGGTGGTGAAACCGTAGGCGGAGCAGAACTTCGCCACGTCGGTCGAGACCAGCGCGACGAGGGTCGGGTTTTCCTGAAGCAGCGACAAGGTGGCGAACGCCGATGTCGTCTCCAGCAGGTGCACCGGAAAACGCAGGTCGGCCTCGTGAAACTCTCGTTCCAACAGCAAACGCATCGGCATGTTGGCGCGATAGACCACCCAGCGGTAATCCACCAGGTCCTTGAGCGATAACTCCCGGGCATAGGCAAACGGATGCTGGGTGCTGGCGATCACCGCCAGGGTTTCCTCCACGAACGTCGAGCTCTCATACAGATAGGGTGTGGTGCTGATGGTAGTACGACAGATCGCCAGATCCAGGCGCCCCGCGTCAACCTGGCTGAGCAGCGCGGCGCTGGTGTCTTCGACGATCTCGATGGACAACTTCGGGTGATCGGCAATCACCCGGCTGATCGCCGTGGTCAACAGCGGCACGGCGCCCATGATAGTGCCGACCGACACGCGCCCGCCCTCGCCGCTCTTGATGCCGATGATCTCTTCGCGCAGGTGCGCGAGATCGGTCTGGATCAACCGGGCGTAGCGAATGACAGAGCGTCCGGCGTCAGTGGGTTCAAGCCCGCGGTTAGTGCGAGTGAATAGCGAAGTGCCAAAGGTGGTTTCAATTTCCTGCAGCGCTTTGCTGGCACCAGGTTGTGTCAGCGCAACCTGTTTGGCCGCGCCCAGCAAGGAGCCGTGCTCATCAAGGGCTATCAGTAAACGCAGCTGCTTGATGTGCAGGCGGGACATGATCGAGTTCAGTGAGGGCGTCATCAGGGTTAACTTAAAGTTATAGAGGTATCGAAAGTTGTCAGTATCGAGGCTTGCTACGACGGACCTATAGTCCACCCCACAGCCAGGCAATGCAATGGGTTTGGCCAGAGAGCGAAAGTCCGCCTGCCGTAGACCGGTTGCAACAATAACAATCCTGTATAACTTGCGGTGAATCATGTCCCTGATCAATTACGTCACCAAGATCCAGTTCGGCTACGACAGCCTGCAGCACCTGGCCGCCGAAGCCGAGCACGCCGGCATCACCCGGCCGCTGATCGTTACCGACCTCGGCGTACGCAATGCCGGCATCGTCGACAAAGTCATCAAAGCCCTCGGCGCTGAGCGTGCTCCGACGATTTTCGACGCCACCCCACCCAACCCGAACGAACACGCCGTGCGGGAAGCCGTGGCGCAATACCACCTCGGTGAATGCAACGGCATCATCGCCGTTGGCGGTGGCTCCTCCATCGATCTGGCCAAGGGCGTGGCGGTCTGCGCCACTCACGACGGTCCTTTGCAAAGCTTTGCGGTGATCGAAGGCGGACTGAACCGCATCACCCCGGCCACCGCGCCGTTGATTGCGATTCCGACCACGGCCGGCACCGGTAGCGAAGTGGGTCGCGGCGCCATTCTGATCCTCGATGACGGGCGCAAGGTCGGCGTGATCTCGCCGTATGTCGTGCCCCGCGTGGCGATCTGCGATCCGGAATTGACCCTGGGCCTGCCGGCAATGCTCACCGCCGCCACCGGCATGGACGCCATCGCACATTGCATCGAAACCTTCATGGCGCCGGCCTTCAACCCCGCCGCCGACGGCATCGCCCTCGATGGCCTGTGGCGCGCCTGGGAACACATCGAGCGCGCAACGGCCGAGCCCGGCGATCGCGAAGCGCGGATGAACATGATGAGCGCCTCCATGCAGGGCGCCCTCGCCTTTCAAAAAGGCCTGGGCTGTGTGCACAGCCTGTCCCACGCATTGGGCGGGATCAATCCGAAGCTGCACCACGGCACCTTGAACGCGATCTTCCTGCCTGCGGTCGTGCACTTCAACGCCGATGCCCCGACCGTGCGTGACGAGCGAAAACTCGAACGATTGCGCCATGCCATGGGCCTTGACGCCGGCGCCAATATCGGCGCGGCCATCGAAGACATGACCCGGCGCCTGGGCCTGCCGACCCGGCTGAGCGAGATCGGCGTGGACGAGAGCCTGTTCGCCGGCATCGTCGAAGGCGCGCTGCACGATCACAGCCACAAGACCAACCCCCGCGAAGCGTCCTCTGCGGACTACCTGTCGATGCTCGAACAATCGCTGTAAGCAGACGCTATCCAACAACAATAAATCAGGAGGCATCCGCGTATTCGGCCCGGCCGACGCCCGCGGAACAATCATGAAGCCCACCGTCCTTATCGAACGACAAGACGCCATTGCCATCGTCACGCTTAGCCACCCGGGGAAAATGAATGCCCTGACCCTGTCCATGTGGCAGGACCTGGGCGACGTCATGACCGAACTGTCCGCCGACTCCAGCGTGCGCTGCGTGGTGCTGCGCGGAGCTGGCGAACAGGCCTTTGCCGCCGGCGCCGATGTCGGCGAGTTTCCAAGCGTGCGTGCCAACCAGGCACAAGCCCGGGTGTATGCCGAAGTCACTTCGGCGGCGATGCGTGCGATCGCCGACTGTCCGCACCCGGTGATCGCGATGATCCATGGCGTGTGCGTCGGCGGCGGCCTGGAAATCGCCGCGCTCTGTGACCTGCGCATCTGCGGCACCTCCAGCCGCTTCGGCGCGCCGGTCGGCAAGCTCGGGCTGGTCATGTCCTATGACGAAATGGCCGGTCTGGTGGCGCTGGCCGGGCGCTCGACCACCCTGGAAATTCTCCTGGAGGGCCGCATTCTCGACGCCAACGACGCCTACGTGAAAAAACTCGTGACCCGTGTCGTGGCCGATGTCGACGTCGAGTCGGAGACCCTTGCAACGGCTAAGCGCATCACCAACGGTGCGCCGCTTGTCGCTCGCTGGCACCGCCAGGCTGCACGACAACTGGAAGCCGGCGTCGCACCCACCGACGAGCAGATCGACAGCAGTTATTGCTGCTACGACACCCAGGACTTTCAGATCGGCCTGAACGCTTTCATCGCGAAAGCCAAACCACACTTCGAGGGTAAATAACATGGGACCGCTGACAGGCATGCGCGTTGTAGAACTGGCTCACATCATGTCCGGACCGGTGTGCGGCATGATGCTGGCCGACATGGGCGCGGACGTGGTGAAAGTCGAGAAAGTCCCGGATGGCGATGACTCGCGCCGCTTTTCGCCGATCATGGCCAGCGGTGAATCCGCCTCGTTCATGGTGGTCAACCGCAACAAACGCGGGATCGGCCTTAACCTGAAAACCGACGGCGGCCGTGACGTGTTGCGGCGCCTTCTGATGGACGCCGACGTGGTCACGGAAAACTACCGCGCCGGCACCATGGAAAAATTCGGCCTGGGCTATGAAACCCTGAAAATCCTCAATCCGGGCCTGATCTATTGCGCGATCTCCGGCTACGGTCGCAGCGGACCGTTCGGCGAGAAAGGCGGATTCGACCTGATCGCCCAGGGCATGAGCGGCATGATGAGCATGACCGGTGAAGCCGGACGCGAGCCAGTCAAGGCCGGTTCGCCAGTAGCCGATATCAACTCGGGCATCCTCGCCGCCCTCGGTATCTGCGCCGCCTACGCCGCCAAACAGAAAACCGGCCTGGGGCAGATGGTCGATACTTCGCTGTTCGAAGCCGGCCTGCAACAGATGTACTGGCCGGCAGCGGCGTATTTCGCCGATGGCACCATCCTGCCGAAAATGGGCTCAGCCAACTCCACCAGTGCGCCGTATCAGGTGTTCCGCACCGCCGATGGCTGGATCAATATCGGCGCCGCCAACCAGGCCAACTACGAGCGACTGGTCGAGGCGCTGGCCGTCCCGCAACTCAAGGCCGATCCGCGTTTTGCCAGTAACGCGTTGCGCATGGAGCACCGCCTGGCGTTGGTGGAAATTCTCAACGAAGTGCTGGTGGCGCGCACCACCGATCAATGGATGGTGTTGTTCGACAGCCTCGGACTGCCTGCCGGACCTGTCCTCGACATCGCCGCCGCCCTGGCCCACCCGCAAACCAAGGCGCGCGGCATGGTCGTCGAGACTGAACACCCCACTGAAGGCCGAGTGCGCGGCATGGGCCTGCCGATTCACTTCTCCGACATGGACAACGCCGCACCTGCGACCAGCCGCCCTGCGCCACTGCTCGGCGAACACACCCGCGAAGTGCTGAAGGAAAGCGGTTACGCGGAAAACGAAATCGACGAACTGATCCGCAGCCAGGCCGTGGTGGCACTGGCGTCCTGAACCTTTGTAGGAGCGAGCTCGCTCGCGATGGACTGGAGAGCGCCGCGTTTACCCAGGCAAAGCGCGTCATCGTTAACGTCCATCGTCGGAACGCCGCCCGGACCAAGCTCGCTCCTACAGGGATCCGCTGTTTTTTAGAACAACTACAACAAAAACAATAGGTGAACATCATGAGCCGTATCTTGACCGAGTCCGTTAGCCGCCGATCCTTCCTGGTGTCTGCCGGCGTCACCGTGGGTGGTGCTGTCGCCGCCAATCTGCTGCCTTCCGGCGCCTTCGCCGCGACCAAGCCCATTGTGTTGCGCTACACCAGCAGCCTGCCCGACACCCACCCGCTGAACAAGCAAATGAAAGCCGCCTCAGAAGCCATCAAGGTCGAAACCAATGGCGCAGTGGACTTGCAGGTCTACGCCAACGGCGCCATGGGCGGCGACACCGACATGCTGTCCCAGGTGCGTGCCGGGGCGATCGATTTCATTCCGTTGCCCGGCGCGATTCTTTCGACACTGGTGCCGGCCATGTCGATCGAAAGCATGCCGTTCGCTTTCAAGGACTACAACAGTGTCTGGGCCGCGCTGGACGGCAAGCTGGGCGAGCACGTACGCGCCAAGACCGAGAAAGTCGGCCTGATCCCGATGGAAAAAGTCTGGAACAACGGCTTCCGCCAGATCACCAGTTCGACGCGGCCGATCAATACCCCGCAAGACCTCGCCGGCTTCAAGCTGCGCGTCCTGGTCAGCCCGCTGTGGACGTCGATGTTCAGTGCCCTGGGCGCCTCGCCGACCGGCATCAGCATCAACGAAACGTACTCTGCGTTGCAGACCAAGGTCGTCGATGGCCAGGAAAACCCGCTGGTGGTGGTCGAGTCCGCGCGTTTCTATGAGGTGCAGAAATACTGCTCGATGACCGACCACATCTGGGGAGGTTTCTGGATCGTGGCGTCGGGCAAGACCTTTCCCAAGCTTCCCGCCGATGTGCAGGAAATCGTTTCGCGGCAGATCAACGCCGCCGCTCTGGTCCAGCGCCAACAGGTGATCGATCTCAACTCCAGCCTGGAGCCATCCCTGACCGCCCACGGCATAACCTTCAACAAAGTCGACCGTGCTTTGTTCAGGGCTGACCTGCAATCCAAAGGCTTCTACACCCAGTGGAAGGAAAAGTACGGCCCTGAAGCCTGGAGCTTGCTCGAGCAGTACGCGGGTCAACTGTCCTAAGCCGGAGACACAGTCATGAAAAATCAAATTCCAATGACGGATGTCGCACTCGCTGAAGGACTCGGCCCACACCACGCCACGTTTCGCCTGGGACGCGCGCTGGACACCGGCCTGCGCTGGCTGACTGAAGGCAGTGCGGCGCTGCTGGTGGTGATCGAAGTCACGTTGCTGTTCTGCAACGTGTTTTCGCGCTATGTACTCAACCAGCCGATCGTCTGGGGGGATGAACTGGCGTCGCTGCTGTTCCTGTGGCTGGCGATGCTCGGTTCGGTGGTGGCGATGCGTCGCGGCGAGCACATGCGCCTGACCTCGTTCATCGGGCGCTTGCCGGTGGAAAAACGCGCATTCGTCGACACCCTGGGCGCAGTCATCGTCATCACGTTCATCGGACTGCTGTTCACTCCGGCCTGGGAGTACGTCAGCGACGAGTGGATCATCACCACCGCGGCCCTGGAAATCCCCAACGCCTTTCGCGTGTCAGCCATCGCGGTCGGCCTGAGCCTGATGCTGATGACCTGCGTCGCGCGACTGTTGACCAGCGCCCGGCTGATCGACTTCTCGGTGTCAGTGGCGATGCTTGCCTCTCTCGCCGCGCTGTTGTGGGTGGCGCAAGGCACGATGCTGCTGATAGGTAACTGGAACCTGGTGATCTTCTTCATGATCGGCGTGATGGCGATGATCGTCATCGGCGTGCCGATCATGGTCGCGTTCGGCCTGGCAACGGTGGCGTACCTGTCGACCATGACCAGCACACCGCTGACCCTGGTGGTCGGGCGGATGGACGAAGGCATGGCAAGCCTGATCCTGCTGGCCATCCCGCTGTTCGTGTTCCTGGGTGCGCTGATCGAAGCCATGGGCATGGCCCGGGCGATGATTCGCTTCCTGTGCTCGTTGATCGGTCATGTGCGCGGCGGTCTGTCGTATGTGCTGATCGGTGCCATCTACCTGATCTCCGGCATTTCCGGGTCCAAGGCTGCCGATATGGCCGCCATCGCCCCGGCGCTGTTTCCGGAAATGAAGAAACGCGGTGAAGACGAAAACGAACTGGTGGCAATGCTCAACGCCTGCGGGGCGATGTCGGAAACCATTCCGCCAAGCCTGGTGCTGATCACCATCGGTTCGGTAACCGGTGTGTCGATTTCCGCACTGTTCACTGGCGGCTTCATGCCGGCGGTCGTGGGCGCAATTGCCATGGCGGCGGTGGTCTGGTGGAAAAACCGCAAGAAAGACGCTTCTACCGGTCAACGCGCCACGGGCAAGGAAATCGGCCACTCGCTGCTGGTCGCGTTGCCGGCCCTGGCCCTGCCCTTCGTGATCCGCACCGCCGTGGTTGAAGGTGTCGCTACCGCGACCGAAGTCGCCGCCATTGGCGTGGCGTACACCTTCATCGTCGGTCTGCTGTGCTATCGCTGCTTCGATTGGCGCCGCTTGTATCCGATCCTGGTCAGCACCGCGTCGTTGTCCGGCGCGATTCTGATCATCATCGGCAGCGCCACCGCCATGGCATGGGCACTGACCCAGTCAGGCTTCTCCCACCAGCTGGCGCAAGTGATGTCGACGGTGCCGGGCGGCGCACTGGGCTTTCTGATTATCTCCGCGGTGGCGTTCATCCTGCTTGGCAGCTTTTTGGAAGGCATCCCGGCCATCGTCCTGTTTGGACCGCTGCTGTTCCCGATCGCCAAAGCCATGGGCATCAACGACGTGCACTACGCCATGGTCGCGATCTTCGCCATGGGCCTGGGCTTGTTCGCCCCGCCATTTGGCGTGGGGTTCTACGCCGCGTGCGCCATTGCCAAGGTCGACCCCAGCGGTGCCATGCGCAGGGTCTGGCCGTACCTCGGTGCGCTGGTGGTGGCACTGGCGGTGCTGATTGCCGTGCCGTGGGTTTCCATCGGCTTCCTGCCTGCTGCCTGAATTGCCCTTTGACTTGACCAAGAGGTTTTCCATGAATTTCTCCACAATGCATGCAGGCTGCGCCACCGAACGCCGTCTGACCGTCGACAAGGAGCGCACCATCTCGTTTCTCGGCGAAGACTTGCGCATCTACGCCACGCCGCGCCTGGTCGATGACATCGAGCAGACCTGCCTTGATTACCTGCTGACCTTCCTCGATGAAGGCGAGAACACTGTGGGGGCCGCGGTCGATATTCGTCACGTCGGCGCCACGCTGCTGGGGATGTCGGTGAGCATCGTTGCCACGGTGACGCGCATCGAAGGTCGCAGTGTCACCTTCAACGTTGAAGTGCGCGATGACGTTGAGCTGGTGGCTACGGCGGCGCACACCCGCGTAGTGGTGAACGTCGCCAAACTGCGCAGCCGCGTCCTGGCCAAAGCCGAAGCAGCCGCTGCGGGCGATGTCGAAGATAGCGTGCTCGGCCCTTCCCCATTGACTGCGGCACGCTGAACAAGGGACGACGTCATGATCACGCTGCACGAACGCAACGGCTTGCCCAACCTTGCCGCCGAAGACGCGCTGCCGATAGTCGATGCCCACCATCACTTGTGGGACCTGGGCAACGGTCGTTATCCGTGGCTGCAGGACGACTATCACGAGGATTTTTTTCTGGGCGACTATCACAGCCTGTGCCGTGACTTCCTGCCGGACACCTTTCTGGCCCTGACCGAAAAGCAACGGTTGGTCGGCACCGTACATGTCGAAGCCGAGCGCGCACGCGATGAGCAAGTCGCCGAAACCCGGTGGCTGGAACAGGTGAACGCCCGTTATGGCTTCCCGAGCGCCATCGTCGCCCACACCTGGTTCGATCGCGAAGACAGCGCCGAGATTCTCGCCGCCCAGGCTGCGCGGCCACTGGTCAAAGGCATACGTTCGAAACCGCTGACCTCGGCGTCGCCGGACGTGTCGATTGCCGGGGCCAAGGGCACCATGCAGGACCCGAAATGGCTGGAAGGATTTGCGCGACTGGCTGATCACGACCTGTCGTGGGACTTGCGCGTGCCGCCGTGGCACCTGGTCGAGGCGGCCGAGGTGGCGGCGATGTTTCCGCAAATCCGCATTGCGCTCAATCACACCGGCTTCGCCTGGGATCGCAGCCCGCAAGGCATGGGACGCTGGCGCAAAGGCCTGGAAGCACTTGCCTTGCAGCCCAACGTGCACATCAAGTTGTCGGAGTTCGGCCTGAAGGATTCGCCCTGGAACTACGCCGACAACCGGGTGGTGGTACTGACCGCGCTGGAGATTTTCGGCCCCGAACGCTGCATGTTCGCCAGCAATTTTCCGGTGGCCGGGCTGCGCGCTTCCTACGACACGATTGCCAATGGCGTGGCCGACATGCTTGCACCGTTGGGCCGAGCAGTGCAGGAAGCGGTGTTCGCCGGCAACGCTCAACGCTTTTATCGCCTGGAGCATCTGCATGGATGAGCTATCCACCATCGACTGGCGGGCGCGCTTTCTGGCCAGTGGCGACGACTCGGACCTGCCCATCGTCGACGCGCATCAACACTATTTCGACATCGAAGCCCATTACTACCCGTGGCTGAACGATCGCCCGTTGCGACCGTTCCGCTATGGCGATTACTCGTCCATTTGCCGCAACTTTCTGCCGGCCGACTATCGCCGACTCGCCGGCAAGCATCGCGTAGTGCAGACCGTTGTCATAGAAGGTGAATGGGACCCGGCAACCCCTGCGGACGAAGTGACGTTTGTCGAATCACTGGCGCACAGCGAATCCAGTGTGGCGGCGATGGTTGCACAGGCCTGGCTGGACCGTGAAGACGCCTTCGACCTGTTGCGCCTGTACGCAAATCACCCGCTGGTACGCGGCATCCGCCACAAACCGACGGTGACCAGCCGCGAGACCTGGCGTGCAGATTTTGCAGAACCAGGCTCCATGCGTGACCCGCGCTGGCGTGAGGGCTACGCACAACTGGCGAAAAACGGCCTGCACTTCGAGTTGCAGGCGCCGTGGTGGCACCTGCCAGAAGCGGCCGAGCTGGCCCGGGACTTTCCAGACGTGACCATCGTGGTCAATCACACCGCACTGCCGGCTGATCGGTCCGAAGCAGGTTTGGCCGGGTGGCGTACCAACCTGGCGCTGCTGGCGCGGGAGCCGAACGTTGCCTTGAAGATTTCCGGCATCTGCATCCCCGGCAAGGCATGGCCAGTCGAAGCGAACCGGATGGTGGTGAACGAAGCGATTTCGATTGTCGATGTCAGCCGTTGCGCGTTCGCCAGCAATTACCCGGTCGACGGTGTGGTGAACAGCCTCAGCGAAGTCCTCGACGGGTTCAAAGCCATTGTTCGCGACCGCCCCCTCGCTGAACGGCTGGCCCTGTTTCATGACAACGCCCGACGCATCTACCGGCTCACTTGAACCCGTTTGCACCGCTCATCAGGAGTCCAACATGTTTGAAGTTTCAGGCCACAACTACATCGCCGGCACACGTTCGGCAAACGGTACGACCACCCTGCATAGCTACGACGCCAGCACCGGGGAAGCGCTGCCGTACCGCTTTCATCAAGCGACACCGGACGAAGTGAACGCGGCCGCGCAAGCCGCCGCCACGGCTTACCCGACCTTGCGCAACCTTTCTGCTGCACGTCGCGCCGGTTTTCTTGACGCCATTGCCACAGAACTGGAGGCGCTCGATGAAGTGTTCATCAGCCTCGTGTGCCAGGAAACCGCCCTGCCCGCCGCGCGCATCCAGGGTGAGCGGGCCCGCACCAGCGGCCAGATGCGCCTGTTCGCCACGATGTTGCGGCGCGGCGATTTCTACGGCGCGCGCATCGACCGTGCGCTGCCGGACCGGCAACCGCTGCCGCGCCCGGACCTGCGCCAGTATCGCACCGGCCTCGGACCGGTCGCGGTGTTCGGTGCCAGCAACTTCCCGCTGGCCTTTTCTACCGCGGGCGGCGATACCGCCTCCGCCCTTGCCGCCGGTTGCCCTGTAGTGTTCAAAGCGCACAGCGGGCACATGGCGACCGCCGATTACGTCGCCGATGCGATCACTCGCGCCGCGCGAAAAACCGGCATGCCTGAAGGTGTCTTCAGCCTGCTTTACGGCAGTGTCGGTGAAGCACTGGTCAAGCACCCGGCGATTCAGGCGGTCGGCTTCACCGGTTCGTTGCGCGGCGGTCGGGCCTTGTGTGACATGGCAGCAGCACGTCCGCAACCGATCCCGGTGTTCGCCGAGATGAGCAGCATCAACCCGGTGTTGCTGTTGCCCGAAGCGTTGAAGGCACGCGGCGACAAAATCGCCACCGAGCTGAGCGCTTCGGTGGTACTGGGTGCGGGTCAGTTCTGCACCAATCCCGGTTTGGTACTGGGCATTCGCTCGCCGCAATTCACCGCTTTCCTTGAGCGTTTTGCCGGATTGATGAACGAACAACCCGCACACACCATGCTCAACAGCGGTGCCCTGAAAAGCTACTGCCACGGCCTGGACAACCTGCGCGCCCACCCCGGCCTAACGCACCTGGCTGGCGCCGATCAACAGGGTAATCAGGCACAGCCACAAGTGTTCAAGGCCGACGTCAGCCTGTTGATCAACGGAGATGAATTGCTCCAGGAAGAAGTATTCGGCCCGACCACTATCGTCGTCGAAGTCGCCGACCACGCCGAGTTGATGCAGGCCTTGCACGGCCTGCGCGGGCAGTTGACCGCCACCTTGATGATTGAAGACACGGAAGCCGGCAGTGTCAGCGACGTGCTGGCCCTGCTGGAACAGAAAGTCGGGCGCGTATTGTTCAACGGTTACCCCACGGGCGTGGAGGTCTGCGACGCGATGGTCCACGGCGGACCGTACCCGGCGACGTCGGATGCGCGCGGAACGTCGGTCGGCACCCTGGCGATCGATCGCTTCCTGCGCCCCGTGTGCTACCAGAACTGCCCCGACAACCTGCTGCCAGATGCCCTGAAAAACGCCAACCCGCTGGGCATCGCCCGCCTGGTTGACGGCGTCAGCCACCGCGAAGCGCTGTAAGTCACCGGTTTCAACTAACGCCCACTAATAGCAACAACTTCCGTGCCTGTGAACAACAGGCATCGGATTCGCTCGTCCCGAAAACCGCTGCACCCACAATAAAAACAGAGGAAGTCTCATGCACGCTCAACGTCACCCGAAACAACGCTTTTGCAGACTGATGCTGGCCGTAACGGCCGCCGTGATGATCAATACCGCAGGCACTCAACTGGCCGTTGCCGACACCACACCCACCGCGACGCCAGCGCCCATGCAATGTGCCACTGAAGCCACACCCCGCTACACCAAGACCCCCACCGGTTACCTCATGGTGTTGCGCACGGGTGACAACGCGTTCAAGGAACTGACCAAACTGGCGATAGCCGAGAAGATCCCCAGTGCCTCGATCAGCGGGATCGGTTTCGGCAACGTGAAGTTCGGTTTCTGGAACAAGGACAAAAAGGACTTCGACGCCAAGACCTTCAGCAACGTCGAGATGGCCAGCATCACCGGCTCGGTGGCGTGGAAGAACGATCTGCCTTCGATCCACATGCACGGAGTCGCCGGCGACGCCACGTTCCAGGCCTATGGCGGCCACATTCTGGATTTCGAAGTCACCACCGGTTCGATGGAGATCACTGTGATCTTGCACCAGCGTCGTCTGGAACGCGGGATTGACCCGTGCATCGGCGCCAACGTACTGGGTATCTGATTCCAACAGCAGGCTCCCGCCGACAGCGCATCTGTGATGGCGGGAGTCACCCTTCTCAATTCCAACTACAAAAACAAGGGGCGCTTCATATGAGCAACAAGAACACCGTTGTAACCCTGGCTCTGGGTGCCATTGCACTCAGCACCCAGGCACAGGCTGACTTCCTGAGTGACAGCAAGGCCACGCTGGGCATGCGTAATTTCTACTTCAACAATGACAACCGCGACGGCTCGGCCGCCCCCTCGAAAACCGAAGAATGGGCACAGGGATTCATGCTCGACTACAAGTCGGGCTACACCGATGGCGTGGTGGGTTTTGGCATCGATGCGCTGGGTTTGATGGGCGTTACCCTGGACAGCGGCAAAGGACGGCATGTCGGCAGCTCGATGATTCCTTCGGACAGCGACAACAGCGCCGTCGATGAGTGGAGCCGGTTGGGGTTGACCGGCAAGGTCAAGGTCTCGAAATCCGAGCTGCGCCTGGGCACGCTGATGCCGAAGCTGCCGATCCTGGTGGCCAACGACGGACGCCTGCTGCCGCAGACATTCGAGGGTGGGCAAATCACTTCGAGCGAGTTCAAGGATCTGACCCTGACGGGTGGCCGGATTGAACACGCCACGGGGCGGGGTTCAAGCGATCAAACCGGCCTGGCCGCCACAGGCGGTACCCGTGAAAGCAACGCGTTCGACTTCGCAGGCGGCGACTGGAAAATCACCAGGGACCTGACCGTCCAGTATTACTACGCCAACCTGGAAGACTATTACACCCAGCAGTTTTTCGGCCTGATCCACACACTGGCGATCTCGGACAATCAATCCCTGAAAGCCGACCTGCGTTACTTCAAGACCGACTCGTCCGGTAGAAACAGCTCGGGCACCCCGGGCTACAGAATCAGTGGCTACACCCAAGACAGCGATGGCGAGATCGACAACCGAACCTGGAGTGCCGCGCTGATTTACGCCTTGGGCGCCCATGCGATTACGGCGGGTTACCAAAGCGTTTCCAGCGGTAGTAATTTCACTCAGCTCAATCAGGGCAATCTGCCGGACAAAGGCGCCGGTGGGGCCAGTCTTTACCTGTATACCGATCGCCTGATCCAGACCTTCACCCGCGCGGGCGAGCGCACGGCCTTCGGTCAGTATGCGTATGACTTCGCAGCCTTGGGGCTGCCGGGTTTGAAAGCGTCGGTCATGTATCTCAGCGGGGATAACATCAAGACGACATCCGGTGATAACCAGAAAGAATGGGAGCGAGATATCAGCCTGGACTACGTACTCCAGTCCGGTGCGCTCAAAGGGGTTGGATTCAGTTGGCGCAATGGCAAGTCGAACAGCGAAGCGTCCCGCAACCAGGATCAGAATCGATTGATCGTGAGCTATAGCATTCCGTTGTTTTAGCCACTGGGCATCACGATATCGCTCACTTCGAGTACGCGGGCCTGCGGGAGGGGCTCAACCAGGACTGCCTGCCCCCGGACTTGATGAGCGCTCCATCGGGGTGTTGACCCGGCACTCACCTTTGCGACTCCTGCATTGCAGGAGTCCATGCTTGCGCATCAAGGCCGATGCAACCCGCTCGAGCCCACTGACACCTTATTTATTGGACTTGAATATTAGTTATATCGGTATGGATTGTTGTCAATACCGCCCCGTTAGTTAGCATGCATATACTGCGCACACTGCTTCCGAGTCTATCGGCAAAGATTCTCGGGCACCCGTTAATAGTGGGTAAAGCTTATTGTCATACCAACGAGGCAATGTATTTCGCTTATCAACTACATCACTCAGATCTGGTTCGAGCGATTACCAACTGCTACTGGAACAATCGATGTAAGGCACACCTGAGGGACATCGCGCCGGTCGGCGCGACCCACCTGAACAACAATAAAAAGAGTGTTGATATGATCCCTGAATCCGCAACCGAAGTTGCAGGTCTCGAGCGTAGTCGTGCCCGGACCTCGTCCCTGAAGAAGTACCAGAGCATCACCGTGGTTTTGTTGTTGCTGATTGGTATCGTCAACTATCTGGATCGCAGCGCGCTCTCGATAGCCAATACCTCGATCCAGAAAGACATGCTGATCAGCCCGTCGCAGATGGGCATCTTGCTGTCAGCGTTCTCCTTGGCCTACGCGTTCGCCCAGCTGCCGCTGGGCATCATCATCGATCGACTGGGCAGTAAAATCTCTCTCGGCGCCGCCTTGCTGACCTGGTCCGTTGCGCAATCGGTATCCGGGCTGGTGAACAGTTTTGCCGGCTTCATTGGCCTGCGGATCCTGCTGGGGGTGGGTGAGGCGCCGATGTTCCCGTCGGCGGCCAAGGCCTTGTCGGAGTGGTTCGAGGCCGAGAAACGCGGGACGCCGACCGGCATCGTGCTGTCCTCGACATGCATCGGGCCGTGCCTGGCTCCGCCATTGTTGACACTGTTCATGATCAATTTCGGCTGGCGCGGGATGTTCGTCATCACCGGGCTGATCGGCATCGTCCTGGCCACGTGCTGGCTGATGTTCTACAAGAGCAAAAAACAGTACCTGGCCGAGCTGGCCGCCAGCGGTCAACCGTCGCCGGAGGTTGCCCAGGTCGCCGAAAAAAACGCTGAGCCGGCACCGCGCAAGGCACTGCTTGCCGACTGGTTGAGCCTGTTCCAGTACCGCAGCACCTGGGGCGCGGTACTGGGTTTCATGGGCGTCATCTATATGCTCTGGTTGCACCTCACCTGGTTACCGGGTTACTTCGAGCGCGAACATGGCCTGGGCCTGTACAAAACCGCCTGGGTGGTCTCGCTGGCTTACTTGTTCGGGGCCTTTGGCACCATTGCCGCCGGGCGCATTTGCGACCGCATGGTCAAGCGCGGCATGAGCGTGTTGGGCAGCCGCAAGGTGACGGCCATTTCCGGCCTGTTGCTGGCGGCCATGTTCACCCTGCCGTTGTCGTTTGGCAGCGGTCTGACCCTGAGTGTGGTGCTGCTGTGTCTGGCGTTGTTCAGCATCAACCTGGCCAGTTCAACGGCCTGGATGATCGCCAATACCATTGTCTCCACACGGCGGGTCGCCTCCTTTGGCTCGATCCAGAATTTTGGCGGTTACATCGCCGGGTCCATCGCGCCGATCGTCACCGGATTCAGCATTCAGCATTCGGGCTCCTTCGCCACGGCCTTCATGGTCAGCGCGGTGGTCGCAGTGGTCGCGGCACTGGCCTACTGGGTGCTGCTCAAAGGGCCGGTCGGCGACTGACCGTTATCTATTGATCGAACACTATTGAACTGGAGGATTTATGCCCAAGGGTTATTGGATTGGCCGGGTCGACGTCAGTGATCTGCAAGAGTACCAGCGCTACGCCACGGCCAACGCCGTGGCTTACAAAAAGTATGGCGCACGGTTTGTCATTCGCGCCGGGCGATTCGAAACGTTGGAGGGTCAGAGCCGGGCGCGCAACGTGGTCATTGAATTCCCCAGTTATCAGGCTGCCATCGATTGCTGGAACTCCCCGGAATACCAGGACGCGGCGAAGATTCGTCAGCCCATTTCCATCATTGATCTGATCATTGTCGAGGGGTATGACGGGCCGCAACTCGATTGAACCTGGTAGTCGTATCACTTAATCATTCAGAGAGGTCAGCATGAAACTTGGAATCGAAGGGCGTTGGGCACTGGTCTGTGGCGCGAGCAAAGGCCTTGGCAAAGGTTGCGCCAAAGCCTTGGTAGCGGAAGGCGTGAACGTCGTGATTACTGCGCGCAATCCAATGGCACTGGAAGACACAGCCGCTGAACTGCGTCTGCTGAACAACAAGGTCACGGTTAAAACCGTGGTCGGCGACATCACCACCGTCGCCGGGCGCGAAGCGGCATTGGAAGCCTGTCCGGTGCTCGATATTCTGGTGACCAACGCCGGAGGTCCGCCGCCGGGAGACTTCCGCGACTGGACTCGCGAGGACTGGATGGCCGCCCTTGACGGCAACATGCTCACACCTATCGAGCTGATCAAGGCCACTGTCGATAATATGGCTGAACGCGGATTCGGTCGCATTGTGAACATTACCTCGGGCGCGGTAAAAGCGCCGATCGGCATATTGGGGCTGTCCAACGGCGCTCGCAGCGGCTTGACCGGTTTCATTGCCGGATTGGCGCGCCAGCCGCAGCTGGTTTCCAATAACGTCACGATCAACAACTTGCTGCCGGGGCTGTTTGACACCGATCGCCTGCGCGAATCGACTCAGGCCTCTGCCAATGCGGCCGGCCAGGCGCTTGACCAGGCGCTGGAGAAAAAGCGCGGGGCCATCCCTGCCGGCAGGTTCGGTACTGCTGACGAGTTCGGTGCGCTGTGTGCGTTCATGTGCAGCCGCCACGCAGGCTATCTCACCGGGCAGAACCTCTTGCTGGACGGTGGTGCCTATCCGGGGACCTTCTAAGGCGCTACAAAGATCTCTTCGAAGATCTGTAGTCACAACAGACAGCCATCACAAGCCAACCTCATCAACAGGTCCGTCACAATGGCACTCGACCCACCCGCGATGAAAGTCGGCGTCATCTCCGACACCCACGGTCTGCTCCGCCCCGAAGCCATCAGCGCTCTGCAGGGATGTGACTGCATCGTTCACGCGGGTGACATCGGCAGCGCGCAGATCCTCGAACAACTGGCCGCCATCGCACCGGTCCATGCGGTGCGTGGCAACAATGACCTGGACGCGCCCTGGGCACGCGGATTACCCGACTGCCTGCGCCTGGACCTCAACGGCTGGACGGCTTTGCTGGTGCATGACATCGCCGATGTTGCGATCGGTCCGGATGAGCGTATCGACCTGGTGATCACCGGTCATTCGCACAAGCCTTGCATCGACTGGCGCGCCGAGCGGCTGTTCCTCAATCCTGGCAGCGCCGGACGCCGACGCTTCAAATTGCCTGTCACGCTGGCGTTGCTTGAAGTGCGTGCGCAGTCAATCGAACCACGGCTGGTGTCACTGCTCGAATGACGGCATTGCAGCTTCAGTCCGTCTCTTTGCGCAGCGACCGCCTGACCTCAGCCTGTATGGCGTAGGCCGGTGCCTCCACGGCATTGAAATCCTGTGTATAGCGTTGGGCAAATCCCTGCACTCCCCACTCCTGATATTGCTGTACGTGTTTGAGCTCGTGAGCCCAGAGTGCGATGTCCTGTTCGGCGGACTGAGCGTCCCGGAACAGGATGATATCGATCAGCGTCACGGCACCGACGTCGGGGTTTTGCAGCATGGCATTGGCGGCGGTGAGCTGGCCGTTGTCGCTGATTTTGTAGCGTGCGGTATCGAGGACGCCAGGGTCGTACCAGCGCAGCAGTTGCTCGCGGATGTGCGCCGGCATGGGTTGGAGGTCGGCGCTCGCGGCTTCGGCACGGGCCTGGGTCAGCCACAGGGCCAGGGCGGGAGCCGCGAGCTGGTAGACGTCATCAGGCACCAGGTCCGGCAGGCAGATACAGCCGTCCAGGCACACTTGTTTCTCGCCGGCCGGGCAGTCGTTGGGCTGGGCCGGCGCTTCAAGCGTCAGGCAAAGCGCAAGCAACGCCAGCAGGCACGTGGTGATCTGCCTGGAGACATCAGCCATCCTGGCGACCGAGCAGTGAGCTCGCCAACAGCGCTTTGAGCGCCATAGGCCTGGCAAAGTGATAACCCTGGGCCTGCCCTGCCCCCATTTCACGCAGCAGGTCCAGCGTGGCTTGATCCTCGACACCTTCGGCCACCACACTCAGGTCCAGCGATTCGGCCATCCGCACAATTGCCCGGACGATCGCGCGACTGCGGGCACTGGTGGTCAGTTCGAAGATGAACGACTTGTCGATTTTCAATCCGCTGAAACGGTATTGATGCACATAGCTCAGGGATGAAAACCCTGCACCGAAGTCATCGAGCACCACCGACATGCCGTTGTCAGCCAGTTGCTGCATGGTCTGGCGGGCAATCGCCGGCTCGGCGACCAGCGCCCCTTCGGTCAATTCCAGGCAGATACGCGACGGCGAGACCCCATGTTGCGCCAACAGTGCCAGCACCTCACTGGCGAAGTCGGGGCGCGTCATGCTGTAGCTGGAGCAATTGACGTGCACCGCGGGCCAATTGGCGTGTTCGGGCTGCGCGAGGATCGCGGCAATGCTGTTGAGCATGTACAGGTCCAGTCGGCCGATCAGGCGCAAGCCCTCGACATCCGGCAGGAACTCGCCCGGCGCGATCACCCGGCCCCCCGGCTGATGCCAGCGGATCAGCGCTTCGAGGGCCAACAGCTCGCCGGTTTCGACGCTGACGATCGGCTGGAAATACGGCACCAGCTCGTCGGTGCGCTTGAGCGCGTTGCGCAAGGCCCCTTCTCGCTCGACCTGGTCCGAGACTTCACGGCGCACTTCCTGGTTGAACACCGCGTAGCTGTCGCGCCCGGCACTCTTGACCCGGTACATCGCCGCATCGGCATCGCGCAGCAAGTCGGCGGGCTCGTGGTGGAACTGACTGTCGGCACTGACAATACCGATACTGCACGACGAGAAAACTTCATGGCCATTGATGAAAAACGGCAGGTCGAACGCCACCAGGATCCGTTCGGCGATTTCGATCATCACCTCCAGCGGGGCCTCGGGAGCGAGTACCGAAAACTCATCGCCGCCCAGGCGCGCCAGCATGTCGGTGTCACGCAGGCAACCGCGCAGACGCTGGGCCGCCTGCATCAACAGCAGGTCGCCAAAATGATGGCCGAGGCTGTCGTTGACCATCTTGAAACGGTCCAGGTCGATGAACATCACCGCCAGGTGCCCGCCTTCGCTGCCGAACCGTGACCAGGCCAGATTGAGGCGCTGCTGCAGGTAGGTGCGATTCGGTAACCCGGTCAGCGCATCGTGAGCGTTTTCGTGTTGCAACTTGGCATTGGCGTGATCGAGTTCGCGGGTACGGCTCTGCACCCGGGCTTCCAGCTTGAGGTTGGCCGCGTGGATCGCTTCGGCGGCCGTACGCCGCGACAACGCGGTGTCTATGTGGCGCGACACGAACGTCAGCAGTTCCTGGTCGCGCAGGGTATAGCGCTCCTGCGAGGTATAGCTTTGCACCGCCAGCACGCCGCGCACCACATCGTCTTCGAACAACGGGATGCCCAGCCAGGAGTAGGAGCGTACGTTCTCATCGGCAACTTCGATTTCACCTTGCGCAGACAGCCTTTCGGCCTCCGGGGCGTCAATCAGGCAAGGTCGGCGCTGGCGGATCACGTACTCGGTCAAGCCCCGACGCCCTCGCCGTGCCGCCGGGGTGGTCGTCTGGCGTTCATCCACGTAATAGGGAAAGGTGACTTCGCCGGTAGCGTCGTCGAACAGCGCAATGTAGAAGTTCTGCGCGAACAGCAGATCACCGACGATGCCATGCAAGGTTTGAAACAACTCGGCCATGTCACCCGGCTGGCTGGACAGTTCTGCAATCTGGAACAGCGCGCCCTGCAGATGTTCGGCGCGCTCCCGGTCGGCCACTTCCTGCCTCAATGCATCGTTGAGTGCCGACAGTTCGAGGGTGCGACGTATCACCGTTTCTTCAAGGTCCTCCCGGTGCAGAATCCGGTCCAGCGCCATGGCCACGTGACGGGCAACCACCAGGAACAGCGCGCGGTCTTCAGCGCTGTAGATGCGGGAAACGTCGTAGACCTGCATCGCCAGCATGCCAAACACCTCATCCGAGGCATTTTTCAACGGCGCGCCCATCCAGAACTCGGGACGATCGCCCACGCAGTAGAAACGCTTTTCGGCCTGGGCCGCGAGA
Organism: Pseudomonas sp. 18173; assembly: GCF_050432945.1. NCBI lineage: Bacteria > Pseudomonadati > Pseudomonadota > Gammaproteobacteria > Pseudomonadales > Pseudomonadaceae > Pseudomonas > Pseudomonas sp. 18173. The sequence continues at coordinate 56,512 of NZ_JBKFTN010000011.1, read as the reverse complement.
ATGCCGGCGGCGTCGATCAGCAGCGGCTGGCCAGTGGTCAACACCTGCCCGGTCAGCGACAGGCGCGAACGGTCAAGGTACTCGTAGTTTTCCGATTCCAGGGCATCAACGTCGATGATGTCGACGTAATACGGGTAGTCGATCTTGCCCGTGTGCGGGTTATACAGCGCGAGATAGAAATTTTCGGCGTCGATCAGGCTGGCCAGCAGCCGGTGAACACCCACCAGGAACACTGCGCGGTCACGGGTTGAACTGGCCAGATAGGTAATTTCATACAGCACACGTTGAGTGAATTGCGCACGGGCAAGGGTATTGGTCTGGAGCTCAATGCCCAGGCGCCGGGCAAATTCGGTGAACGCAGGCTCCGCAGCCTCATTGACCGGCGCGAGCAGCCAACCCAGCACACTTTCGCCCCTGCCGGTCGGCCAACGGTGCAGGTTCGAAGTCAGGCAAAAGGCGTCAAACGCTTCATTGGCAATGCTTGAAGGCCATTGCACCTGCGGGTCGCCCTGCCCGACCCAATGCATTTGTTCACCGGCACGGTAAAACGCCCAGCGGGTGGTATGGGCCCAGTTGCGCGCTGACTCCAGCAATTGCTCGATCGTGTCGTCATTGCCGGCACACGCCATGCCGACAGTATCCGGGTTCACGGGTGGTTGCTGTGCGGCAACCTTGCAATGGCTCGATTGTCGCGGGGAATCGGTCAATGTACGAAAACTCATCAGCGCTCCCTGAGCCAAAAACTGCCGAAACTCACTTGCTGATAGATAGCAATGTGCCATGAGTTTCCCGTCAATAACTTATAACGGTTTTTTTAATGAAGTTGTTCACTTTAAAGCCAACTTTGAGACGGACGACAAGTTATTCGCTACGGGTTGCCCGGCACAACCGTTTCTGTCCGCCACATGCTCGACAACGTCCGGTTTGTCATGAATAGCCAAGGGACTGTCGCCAAATGAAAAGCGTCCCCGAATCAACGGCTTTTTAATGGAGGCTCTAAAAACCTCTGGCGATCGGGCCGACGGATGTATCCGCGGCGCCCGAGTCACGAGTTGCCTGGTACGCCAGGCAGGAGAATAACAATATGAAATTCGTGAAAAGTCTTCTGGCTGCCGTGCCCTTCATGGCACTGGCCATTGATGCTCAAGCCTATGTATCGGGTCATGACGCCGAGCGCCTGGGCACCAGCCTGACGTGGGTAGGTGCCGAAAAGGCCGGCAATGGCGATGGCTCCATTCCGCCCTACAACGGTGGCCTGACCACGGCCCCCTCCAGTTTCAAGACCGGCGACAGCATGCGTCCTGACCCCTTTGCGGGCGAAAAACCGCTGCTGGTGATCAACGGCAAGAACGTCGATGCATACAAAGGCCTGCTGACCGCCACTACCGTGGCGTTGGCCAGGCGCTACCCCGGTTTTCGCATCGACGTGTACCCGACCCACCGCACCGCATCGCTACCACAGGCGATACTGGACAATAGCCGCAAAAATGCCACCAACGCTAAGTCCCTGAACGGCGGGACCGCCATCGACAATGTGATGCCGGGGGTGCCCTTCCCGATCCCGCAATCAGGCGCCGAAGCGATGTGGAACTTCCTGCTGCGCTACCAGGGCGTCAACATCCATTCCAAGTACGACTCCTGGAGCGTTGACACGGCGGGTGTACCGAGCCTGGCGGTCACCGGCGAAGCATACGTGTCCTTCCCGATCTACGAGAACCTGTCGAAGCCGTTCAGCAGCTCGGACATCTACTATCAGTTGAAACTGTCCTACACCGGACCTGCGCGCCGGGCCGGCGAGTCGATCATGCTCAAGAACGCCACCAATGCCACAGAGTTTCCTGGCCGCGCCTGGCAGTACATGCCTGCCCAGCGCCGGGTCAAACAGATTTCGATCCTGGCCTACGACACACCCAACCCCGGCACCGCCCGTGCGCTCGAGTTGTATGACTGGACGCTGGTCGGCAAGCAGGAAATGATCGTGCCGTACAACACCTACAAACTCACTTACGCGCGCGATGCCAAATCGCTGACCACCCCCAATTTCGTTTCCCCGGATTTCGTCCGCTGGGAAAAACACCGGGTCTATGTCGTGGAGGGCAATCTCAAGCCCGGCGCCACGCACATCTACCAGAAGCGCCGCTTTTACCTGGATGAAGATACCTGGGCCGCGGTGGCCTCCGACCAGTACGACACCAGTGGCCAACTGTATCGTGGCTCCTTCGCGTTCTTCAGCCAGAGCTACGACCAGCAAGTCCCGGATGCCACCCCGTTCATGACCTACGACCTGTCCAAAGGCACCTACAACATCAATGGCGTGGTCGGCCCGCATGGCGGCATCCGCTACATCGAGCCGCTGTCGACGGCGCAGTGGGTACCCGAGTCGATGGCGGGTACCGGTATTCGCTAGGTCGGCGGTGATGCAGCGCAGCGATGATGCATGACCGATAAATGACAAAGCCCCCGGTTCGAAAGAACCAGGGCTTGAATTGTCGAGTGGCGTGCGAGCTACAAGGATCAGCTCTCGGTGGAAGTGACCGGGTCGTGACTGGCTTCCGCCGCCAGCTTCAATCGGTCGGCCTTGCAAATGTATTTGGGCTTGTTCTTCGGTGCCAGTTTGGCACTGGCCTTTTTGGCCTTCTCCTTGAACAGCTGCTTCAGTTTCTTTTGACGGTTCATGTGGTTCTACTCAGCCGGTAATTTTTCAATGATATCAGCTTGAGACATTCAACCGGTTCAACTTTGCGGCGCCATGACCCTGAGCCAGGGCCAGCGAGCCTGATAACTTTTCGCCTTCTGATCGAACAGGACTGGCTTGGGGTTCCTTGGATTGATACGAAGCAGCCCGTGCTCTGTGTCGGCCAATCTGGCGCGAATCATGCGTGATTCAGCGGCATGAAGTCGGTGCTGACTATGTGGATGACACTTTTGAAGTGAGCCACCCCGGTGTCTGCCCCGATAATCGATAGCATACTCACGGACTGTCGAGGTCAAGCATGACGAACGCAACGATGGAACAAGTCAGCCCGCAAACGCTGAGAAGAGTGATCGTGGCCGCCGGCATCGGCAATTTCGTCGAGTGGTTCGACTTTGCCGTCTATGGCTTTCTGGCCACGACCATTGCCCAGCAGTTTTTCCCCAGCGGCGATGCCAGTGCCGCGCTGCTCAAGACCTTTGCGGTATTCGCCGTGGCCTTTGCGTTTCGGCCCCTTGGCGGGATTTTCTTCGGCATGCTCGGTGACCGTATCGGTCGCAAGCGGACCCTGGCGATGACCATTCTGCTGATGGCCAGTGCGACAACCCTGATCGGCCTGCTGCCCACTTATGCGGCGATCGGCGTCATGGCGCCGGTTCTTCTGTCCCTGATCCGTTGCGCCCAGGGCTTTTCCGCCGGGGGAGAATACGCAGGAGCCTGTGCCTACCTGATGGAACACGCTCCGAGTGACAAGCGCGCCTGGTACGGCAGCTTCATTCCGGTGTCGACATTTTCCGCCTTTGCCGCGGCAGCCGTGGTGGCCTACGCACTCGAGGCGTCTTTGTCGGCCGAAGCAATGGGCAGTTGGGGCTGGCGTCTGCCGTTCCTGATTGCCGCGCCCCTGGGCCTGGTCGGTCTTTACTTGCGCTGGAAGCTCGATGAGACACCGGCCTTCCAGGCGGTGACCCAGGAACACGCAGTCGCGCACTCCCCACTCAAGGAAACCCTGCGCAACCATGGTGCGGCCATCGGCTGCCTGGGCGCCTTTGTGTCACTGACGGCACTGTCGTTTTATATGTTCACCACCTATTTCGCGACCTACCTGCAAGTCGCCGGCGGCCTGAGTCGCGCCACGGCGTTGCTGGTGTCACTGATTGCGTTGCTGTTCGCCGCGGCGATCTGCCCGTTGGCCGGGCTGTATTCGGACCGGGTCGGGCGTCGAATGACCGTGGTGACGGCTTGCGTATTGTTGATCGTGATCGTGTATCCATCGTTCCTGATGGCCAGTTCCGGCTCGTTCGCAGCCTCCATCGTCGGCGTCATGCTGCTGGCGATGGGCGCGGTGTTGTGTGGCGTGGTGACGGCAGCCCTGCTCTCGGAAACCTTCCCTACCCGCACCCGCTACACTGCCTCGGCGATCACCTACAACATGGCGTACACCCTCTTCGGCGGCACCGCTCCGCTGGTGGCGACATGGCTGATCAGCAGCACCGGCAGTAACCTGTCGCCGGCGTTCTACCTGATCGCCGTTGCATTGCTCGCGCTGGCCGGTGGGCTGGCATTGCCGGAGACCTCAAGGATTTCCCTGCATGACGTTCCCTCGCAAGAGAAAGGCGCAAGCGTGAATGCTACGGCGTGAAAATGAACAGTGCGTGACTCACACAGATAACTGTCTTTAACGGGCCGGCTGAAACCTGCACAATTGCCGGCTTTTTTGACAGGACGTCTCTCGTGCAACGGATTGTAATTCTGGGCAATGCCGGCAGCGGCAAATCCGCCCTCGCCCTGACCTTGCAACCGGCTGTGCAGCAAAGCTCGATCGGGCGTTCCTGACGTTCCTGGCGTTCGTGTGGCATTTCGATCGAGGCTACCGACCGGGTATCGAGGCGGTACGCCTGGCCATAGGCCCGAAGATTCCTGAGTTGCATTTGCGCAATAACCGACAGATAGCCGCCTTTCTCCATGGCTTGCCGGCAATGCCTGGAGCCTGCCTCGAATAGAGGCGCGACAGCATCCCTCACCCAAGGCTATGCCGTGCCCCCCTCAGCGTTTCTCGATCCAGAACTCACTTGAATCAATATTGGGCAGGATTCCACAGCCGCATCGCGGACTTGTCATGAAATGAAAAGAATTTGTCGTCGGAAGAAGGGTCGCCAACCTTCACCGTCCATAAATTCCTCTTCGGGCCCGCACGTTGAACGCCACGATTTGACGGCAGGCCCGGCCGACGCAATGTCTGGGCGCCTGTCTGATTCATATGCTCAATATCATAATAATAATCCGAGGGGTCGCATTGTATGCGCGTGAATTTACCCGTAACCGAGCATGAAAGAGTATTCCCCGCCGAGCAACGGTTGATCTCCACGACCGATCTGGATAGCCGAATCACCTACTGCAACGACGCCTTTGTTGCCATCAGCGGTTTCACTTACGACGAACTGATCGATCAGCCGCACAACCTGGTACGACACCCCGATATGCCACCCGGGGTATTCATCCATATGTGGCACACCATCAAGCAGGGCAAACCCTGGATGGGCATCGTGAAAAACCGCGCAAAAAATGGTGACTTCTATTGGGTCAGTGCCTACGTCACGCCCATCTATGAGAACGGACGCCTGAGTGGGTACGAGTCCGTTCGTTCACTGCCCACCCGCGACCAGGTCCGCCGGGCATCTGCACTCTATGCAAGGATGCGGGCCGGCAAGCCGATCGTTTCGCTGAGCGCGCGGATTTTCTGGCCGCTGCAGAACGGGTGGCCACTGCTGATCGCCGGGGGCATTGCGCTGCTCGGTGATCAGTGGCTGCCCAAAGTCGCGGCACAGGGAGTGCTGGTGGCGAGCCTGACCATTGCCTGGTATTTGATCGAGTCGCGACATCGCAAAGCCATCGAGCGCACCCTGGCCGAGCATCCAAAAGCCTTTTCCGATCCGTTGGTCGCGCTTACTTATAGCGACAACCACGGCCCCCAGGGGCGTCTGGACATGGCCATGGTCAGTGAGGAAGCGCGCCTGCAGACCGCCCTTTCCCGGCTCGTCGATGCCGGGGTCAACGTCAAGGCCAAGGCCGCGCAGTCGTCAGAACTCTCCGGCTCCCAGGCGCAGTCGCTGGATCGTCAGCGCAGTGAAACCGATCAGTCTGCCGCCGCGATTTCACAGATGGCCGCGACCATTCTGGAAGTCACGCAAAACGTCGTCAGCACCGCACATGCGGCATCGGAGGCTGACCAGCTGACCCGCGAAGGCAGCGAGCTGGCACAACAAAGCCTGAGCGCCATGAAAACCATGCATGAGGCGGTCAGCGAAATTGGCCAGGCGGTCAATGCACTGGCGAGCGAAACGCAATCGATCGGCAGTGTCGTCGATGTCATCACATCCATTGCCGAGCAGACCAACCTTCTGGCGCTCAATGCGGCCATCGAGGCGGCCCGGGCCGGCGAGCAAGGACGCGGTTTTGCCGTGGTTGCCGACGAGGTGCGCTCCCTTGCCCAGCGTACCCGTACCTCCACCGAACAGATCCACGGCATCATCGCGTCGCTCTACACCGGTGCCGATCGCGCCGTATCAACGGCCAATCGTGGCGAGCAGATTTCCCGCGAAAGCATGCAAAGTGTCGAAGCGGTGCAGTCGGCACTGGTCGGCATCAGCCAGGCCGTCACCCGGATAACCGGCATGAGCCAGCAGATGGCCTCGGCGTCCGAAGAACAAAGCCACGTGGCTGAAGACATCAATCAACAGATCACGCGCATCGCCCAGCTGTGCGATCACAGCGCCGGGCAGGCCACGCAAGGCGCCGCGATCAGCCAGGACCTTGAAGTCATGGCCGAGTACCTGCACAGCCTGGCCGAGCGTTTCAGCCGATAGCCATTGGCGCCTGTTGCCCATCTTGCGTGCGGACAACAGGCAGCCATCGCAAACAGTCGTTCGCACGCTTGCGCGAACCGAAAATCGCGACAACACACCCCACCAGTCATCGGACAACCCCGCAAAATCCTGGCCAATACCCAAACGGCCAAAGCCAACATCCAAAAAATCAAAACCTTAGGTTTAAAGCCATAGCCCTACGCGAATCAGCCGATTCAAAGCCGGACGGACGGTGATCGTTCGTATTGACAGCCCCCGGGAGAAATCGATATAAGGTCATCGTTGTACGACGTCTTACAATTTGTCAGCAGACTGACTTTAAAAATAAAAATGAGTCGAAGCCCATCATGACGCCTACTTACTTCCCTCCCCCCGCCTTTCTCATTGCCACTTCCGATGGCTCGAACCTGGCTGCCTGCCTTTTTGCGCGCTCCGGCCCGGTGCGCACGACTGTGCCTCTCGCCCGACAGCTCTAGCCGAACATCACTTTTTGGCCACAGGGCTCAAGAGCGCTTGTTTCCAGAAAGTCGGCGACAAGTGCCGATGACAGTCCCGGCGCTGACCATGCGCAGGCCGGCAATGCTCCAAGACCCAATCGATCTCGCTTTAAACCGAGAGATCATCACCATAATTCAACAATAAAGTGATGCCATGAATCTGAACGAGCCCATCAATCCGCAACGCATTGGCCAAGCTGTTGGCAAATATCGCTGGACCATCTGTGCGCTGTTGTTTTTTGCTACCACGGTCAATTACCTGGACCGCCAGGTACTCAGTCTGTTGGCACCGGAACTGTCGACGCAATTTGGCTGGAGCAACACTGACTACGCCAACATCGCCTCGGTCTTTCAGTTCGTCTACGCGATTTCCATGCTGTTTGCCGGTCGCTTGGTCGACAAGATCGGCACCAGGACGGCCTACGTGGCAGCGATTGCCATCTGGTCTACGGGCGCAATCATGCACGCCTTTGCGGTGCCGATGGGAGAAGGTATCGCCAGTCTGAGCAGTGCATTGGGGCTCGCTGTCATACCTGTATCGATCGCCGGCTTCATGCTGTCACGCGCAGTGCTCGCGATAGGCGAAGCGGGCAACTTCCCGATCGCGATCAAGGCGACGGCCGAATACTTTCCGAAGAAAGAGCGGTCTTTCGCCACCGGCATCTTCAACTCCGGTGCGAACGTGGGCGCGATTCTGGCCCCGATCTGTGTGCCGTTGATCGCCGGGATCTGGGGCTGGGAGGCGGCTTTCATCGTGATCGGGATGCTGGGCTTCGTTTGGGTGGCCGTATGGATTGCGTTGTACGAAAACCCGGAAAAGCAAAAGCGTCTGTCGGCCCAGGAACTGGCCTATATCCGCAGTGACGCGCAAGAGATCTCCAGCCCGAAGACCGCGGACGTCGCGGCCAAAAAAGTATCATGGTTCAAGTTGCTGACATATCGCCAGACGTGGGCCTTTGCTTTCGGCAAATTCATGACCGATGGCGTTTGGTGGTTCTTCCTGTTCTGGCTTCCAACCTACCTGTCGGCTCAGTACGGCATGAAAGGTTCGGCCATCGTGTTCCCCTTGGCCGTTTTGTACACCATGACCATGGTGGGCAGTATCGGTGGTGGCTGGTTTCCCAGTTACTTCATGTCACGTGGCGACGCGCCGTATGACGGCCGCATGAAAGCCATGCTGGTGATCGCTTGCTTCCCGCTGCTGGTATTGCTGGCGCAGCCGTTGGGCTACATCAGTTTCTGGGTACCGGTTTTGTTGATCGGGGTGGGCGCTTCGGCGCATCAGGCGTGGTCGTGCAACATTTTCACCACGGTATCCGACATGTTCCCGCAAAAGTCGATCGCCTCGGTCGTCGGCATTGGCGGTCTGGCAGGTGGCCTTGGCGGCGTCGTGATGACCAAGACCGGCGGTTGGGTGATTGACCATTACAAGTTGCTTGGAGATATCCATACCGGCTACATGATCATGTTCGCCATCTGCGCCGTTGCCTATCTGGTCGCGTGGAGCGTGATGAAGGCTTTGGTTCCACGTCACAAGGAAATCACTGACCTCTGAGCGACGGAGCACCGCGCTGCGAACTGAAACGCAACGCGCTTTGATCAAAAGACTGAAAACGCCCGCAAGGTTGAATCCTGGCGGGCGTTTTCAGTTACGGGCCAACCCCGCGCGGATTCAGACGCTACGCTAGTTCCTGGCAGCAGGCATTCACGTAGCGAAGACAGGGGATTCAAACAGTGCAGGCACTTTTCTCGTTTCTCAATGACAACCCCTACATGTTGCTGTTCCTGGTGGTGAGCCTGGCGGTGCTGATTGGCCGCTTCACCATCAAGGGTTACGGGTTGGGCACAGTCGGCGGCGCCATCGTGGTTGGCTGTGGCATCGCCATTGCCGCGTCCCTCTATGGCGTCACGTTCAAGCTCGACACCTTCACCATGAACCTCTTCTATTACCTGTTCATGTACGGGGTCGGTTTGCGCGTCGGTCCCTCCTTCCTCAATAGCCTGAAGGATGACGGGCTGAAGTTCACCCTCCTGGCGGTCATCTGCAGTGTGTTCAGCCTGGCCGTGGTGGTAGTGGGCACCCGTCTTTTCAACTTGCCGACAGGCGCGGCCGGCGGAATCCTCGCCGGGGCCACGACCATGTCCTCGGCCATCGGCTCGGCCGAACAGGCGGTGGCCTCAGGCGCCGTCCACCTGGCACCGGGCGACACGGTCGAGGGGGTGTCCGCGATGATTACCCTGTCCTATGGCATCACTTACATCTGGGGCACTGTCGGCATCGTACTGATGTGCAAATACATGCCGCGCTGGTGGGGTGTGGATGCCAGGTCGGCAGCCCGTCGTTATGAGGAACAGCACGGGATGCACGATCTCGAGGACGACGGCCTGACCGCTGACAAGGTCTTCGGATTGCGCGCTTATCACCTGCAAAACCGTACGACAGCCGGCCTCACCATCCGCGAATTTCTTGCCCGATTCCCTGAGTATCGTGTCGTCAATGTGCATCGCGACGATAAGTCGCTTGGGGCAGATCCTGATATACGGTTGCAGTTGGGCGATGTGATAACCCTGGGCGGCACACGTACAGGCCTCACGGCCAACATCGGTCTGATCGGCCCGGAGGTCGATGACGCCAGGGCGCTCGCCGTACCTCTGGATCATGCGGAGATACTGGTCACCGAGAAGGCCGTCATCGGCAAGAAGCTCAGGGAGTTCCGCGGACTGGACCTGGCCGGGCAGGTCCAGTTGACGCGCATCCAGCGCGGCGGAGTACCACTGCCCGCAGGGCCGGAGACCACGTTGCAACGCCGCGACGTGCTTTTCGTCACCGGCCTGTCCGACGCGGTGCAACGTGCGGGCGAGTTGTTCGGCGTCATCGCCCGGCCCAGCAGCATGACCGATCTGTTGACGCTGTTTGTCGGAATGACCCTGGGGCTGTTGATCGGCTTGATCCAGTTCCCCGCCTTTGGCGCTTCGGTCGGCCTGGGTAGCGCTGGCGGCCTGATGGTGTCGGGAATCATCGTCTCGTCACTGTCCTCGCGCCTGCGCTTCTTCGGCAATACGCCCAGCGCTGCGCGTAACATCCTTGAAGACATGGGCCTGTTGGTGTTCGTTGCCATCGTCGGGATCAATGCCGGCGCCACCCTGCTCGCGCAACTGACGGGAACGCTCGCCGTGCAGATATTCCTGGTGGGCTTCGTCACCTGCATGCTGCCGCCGTTTGCCGTCTGGGTGGTTGGCTATCACTTGATGAAAATCAATCCGGCGGTACTGATGGGCGGTATGGCCGGTGCCCGCAGTCATTCCGGGCCGTGCATGGAGGCCGCGGCGGAGATCGGCAGCAACGTGCCGTGGGTCGGTTTTCCCGTAGCCTTTGCCGTCTCGGGAATCCTGCTGACGGTCCTCGGCTACTTCGCCATGGTCTTCGCCAATTGACACAGCTCACTTGTAGGAGCGAGCTCGCTCGCGATGGTCGTTAACGAAGACGCGTGCTCATTGACTGAACGCAGCGCCCTTGAATCCATCGCGAGCAAGCTCGCTCCTACAGAATACCCATCAGGGCAACGCATACACCCTGAACAGGTTTTTCACGGTCAGGTTGGTCCCGCCCAGATACTGGTCGTAGGCCTTTTCCACGAAGCCCGAGTAATAGGCTTCACTCAGGGCCGTATCGACCAGCAAGCGGAAGTCTTCGTCGCTGCGATCCACGATCATCGCCACCGGCGAATACTCGAAGATGCGGTCCAGGATCATCAGGTTGCTCGCCGCGCCTTCCTTCGCAACTTCGTTGCGCAACAGCATGCGCTCGGAGAAGAAGGCATCGGCCTTGCCCTGCGCGACCAGCTTGATGCCCTCGTCGATGCTGGCCACGGTCACCAGCGAAGCGATCACGTTGAGCAGGCGCATCTTGTCGCGAATCCAGTCTTCGGTCACCCCGCCCTCGAGGGTCGCGTAGGTCTGGTTGGCCAGGCCATTATTGATGCTGGCACGCCAGGTCGGGCCGGTATTGGCGACCTTGCCATTGAGCACATTGAGCAGCGGTTCGGCCGCATCGTTGCGCACCACCACCGAGAGGCCGGCGGTGTAGATCGGTATGGAGTAGCTGATCATCTTGCGCCGCTCCAGGGTCGGCGGCGTCGGCGTGCAGAGGATATCGACAGTGCCCTGGCTCACGGCACTGACCTCGTCCGAAATCTTTACCGGCTGGTAGTGCACTTGCAGGTCGGGCAGGCCCAGCTCGCTCTTGAGCTTGTCGGCGACTTTCAGGCACAGGTCGATGGCATAACCGCTGGCCTTGTCGCCTTCCTGCTTGCTGAAGGGGGCCAGGTCAGGCAAGTAGCCCAGGGTAAAAGTGTGGCTGCTGCGTACGCGTTCAAGGGTGTTGGCGCCGGCCACTAGCGGCAGCGTCGAGAGTGCGAAGGCCAGCAGCAGTCTGGTGGTAGTGGCAAATGGTACGTTCATGTCCGGTTTCCCCGTATGCAGATGTCTGTACAGTCCTGATGGCCACGCCTAGGGGTTGCCGGCCCTGGCCTGATTGGCCGATGGCGCTTCGGTGAAGCGCTTGGCGAGGAACCCATAGAGCAGGTAGCCGACCGCGAGCACCAGGGTGCCGCCCATCACTGCGTCCTTGCCGCAGGCATACAGGGCGTACAAGGAGTACGTTATCGCAATGATCAGTACCACCACGTTGCGCGAGTAGATCGCTTGCGAGACCCCGGCCTTGTGCATGATCACCAGCAGCCCCGTCAGTGCAGTGATATAGGGGATCAGGTTGGTGACCGCTGCCAGGCTGACCAGCTTGCTGAACTGGGCGGCGGCGTCGGGCGAGATGGTCGACAGGGCCATGAGGGTCTGCAGCACGCCGCAGACGATCATGCCGACCACGGGCGCATTCATCGAATTGACTTTGCTGAACAGCTTGAGGAACAGGTTCTGGTCAGCCGTCATCTTCGCGGTTTGCGCCAGGGTGAATTGCCAGCCCAGCAGCGAGCCGACACAGGCCATGACCGCCAGGGCCATGACGATATTGCCCACCATCGGACTGAATATCGTGGCGTAGACCAACGCGAAGGGCGCCGAGGATTTGGCCAGCTCGGCATTGGGAATGATGCCCTGGATGACGGTGGTCGACAGCACATAGACCACGGCGGCCCCCAGGGTGCCGAACAGGCAGGCCAACGGCACGTTGCGCTTGGGGTTTTCCACGGCATCGGTGGCCTGGGCCGCCGATTCCATGCCCAGGAAGGCCCACAGGGTCAGGGGTATGGCTTTGGCGACGGCTTCGGAAATCGGCAGGCTGTTCGGGTTCCAGGCCGCGGCCAGCACATCGGGCTTGAACCAGAACCAGCCGATGATGCTCAGGCCCGCCACCGGGATGATCACGCCCCACACCGTGAATGCGCCGATCTTGCCGGTGATGCCCGGGCCACCGAAGTTGGCGAAGGTGGTCAGCCAGATCAACGCGATCGTGCCGATGCACAGCGGAATCGCCCCCGTGCCCAGCCACGGCACGAAGGCCGTCATGTAGCCCACCGCCGAAATGGCCACGGCCACGTTGGCGATGGCCAGTGACAGGAAGTACAGGTACGAGCAGAGGAAAAAACCCGACTTCGCGTGGGCTTCCTCGGTGTAGGCGGACAAGCCGCCGGAGCGCGGACAGAACACCCCGCACTGGGCAAAGCAGTAGGCGATGGCCATCGAGCCGATCGCCGTGAAGATCCATGACAGCAGCGAGACGGCACCCAATTGCGCCATATTGGTGGGCAACATGATGATACCCGAACCCATCATGTTGACCGTTACCAGCGTCGTGAGCCCCATCAGGCTCATTTTCTTGCTTGAATCAGCCATCGCAAACTCCTTGCCTTTTCAGAGTCTTGAACCTGAGCCTGGCGACGTGCAGCACGCAGCCGGACAGGTGGGCCAATGCTCACTGCCTGACCAGGTAAACCTTGCAGGTTGGGTGTTGCGCAGGACGATGCTGTCGTCGTTTTCCAGAGCCATGGTCACGATCAGCACGAAGCAGTGCTGCGCCAGACAGGAAATTTGCGCGGGTATCTCGAAAGGAATCCCGGGCCGCACCGGCGGCCGCGATTTTCAAAGCGTTCATAACCAGAATATCTCGGTCTGTTTGACGTTGAAGTTCCTGGGACGAATATCTGTGCAGGCATCATGTCCCGGGGTCAGGAGCGATTGCCCTATTGGGTATAGTTCAAATTTACAAATTGTTACTACCGGCCGGATTTATTTCCCGGACCTTTCTTTTGCGCGGTCCATGGCGATGAAACACCCCATCGGTTGCAACCAACCTTTGGGGTGCTGCTCATCCAGCCATCAAGTGCGCCCTGCGGACCCCGTGACCGGTAGATTGCCCAGCAACTTGAGTCCTGTGGTCTTCACGAAAGCCTCATAGTCCATCGGCCTTTCGATACGGGTTTCACCGTTGGGCAGCACGTAGGCCCAGGCACGTTGCGACGAGGCGTCGTACACCAGCTTGAACAGGCGCGTCGGCACCCAGACCTGGTTGTCGCCGATGGTGGAGTGGCCAGGGTCGAACAGCGGGCCGGTAAAGACAAACACGTTGCCATCGGCGCGCTTGGCAAACTTCCTGACATCCGACTCGACCTTGCTCCAGATCTTGCGGTTGTTGGTCGGGTCTTGCGGCACCATGTTCGACAGCGCAAAGGATTGCGCCATGGCATTGGCGTTCGGTGCATCGGCCGCCGGGGATTGATGACCACGGTCCACGGCCGGATGCTGGCTGCGGTAGTCGCTCAACTCGGCGCGCCCACTCTTGGGGATGCGTGGGTCAGGATAGAACTGGTTGGTGCGCTCTTCCCCTTTGGCATCCTGCAACTGCGCTGCATTCAGGCGTTCGACCACCACCAGCGGGGTCTTGCTGGTTTGCGAGTACAGCACCGCGAAGTTATCGGAACACAGCGCCAGGGGTTTCATGGTTGCCGGCACTGTGGCGGTGTTGATCGGTTTCGCTGCCGGGAACAGCTCTGCACAACCGTCAAACGATGCCTGTCTTTGTTTGTTCGAGTAGAGGTCCAGGGCCGCACCCTGGCTGATCGAGCCCGAGCGGGATGCGGGTTCATGATGCGCGGCGGGCGGTTTGAGCAGATCCAGCAGGCTGCGGGCTTCAGCCCCGGACGAGAGCAAAACAAGGGCCGACAGCCCAACTGCAATTTTGCGTAGGTACATGGGTTAAATCTTCGAAAGGGATTGAGGGGTAACCGTAGGGCGAGTCCCGATTCACGGAACCAGGTGGAGGCTGTTGCTGATTATGTGGCGGCGAGCATGCTTTCACTGTCCTTGATCAAATGGCCGATGCGGGGGCCGGTCGGTTCCGGGTCGTTCGACCGCCGAGGGTCGGACGCGGTCTATTGACCATGCCAGCACATGTTAGTGCGCAGCAGTGCTGAAATTCCATTAGGGTCTTTTGCACTGTACCAATGCCTGTGGTGGATGACTTATCCAGTACTGCTCGATACCCTTTCGCATCCAGGTGCCTGACGGCAATTCACACACTATCCAGACGAACAAACAATGAAATCCTCCGCCGGTTTGCTGTTGTCAGGTATCGAGCTGGACCGTGCCAGTTCCATCCCCTTGTACCGCCAACTCTACTTGCAGATTCGCAAACAGATACTCGGCGGCAGGATTCAGGGCGGCGTACGCCTGCCGTCCACCCGGACCTTGAGCAAAGAACTGCAGCTTTCGCGAATCAGCATTCTCAATGCGTTCGATCAACTGATTGCCGAAGGTTTTCTGACGTCGCGGACCGGGGCCGGGACCTATGTCGGCCATGAATGGGAAAACCGCGGCATTGATGACGACAAGCACCCGCGCCAGCCTCCTCGCCTGTCCGATCTGAGCCAGTCCATGCTGTCGTTGCGCAGCGATCATTTCCGCGGCGTTTCCTATGCCGACTGGGCGACCGGGAGCCCGACTTCGTTCCTGCCCAGCCACAGCGCCTACGATGCGTTTCCGCAAACCGTCTGGAAGCGGCTGTTGAATCGCCATCTGCACAAGCCGACCAAGGCCATGCTCGGTTATGGCGAACTGCAAGGATTGCTGGCCCTGCGCGAGGCGATTGCCGAATACGTCTTTGATGCCCGGGGCATCGACTGCAGTGCCGAGCAGGTGGTCATCGTTTCCGGCGCCCAGCAAGCCTTCAACCTGCTGGGCATGCTGTTGCTCAATCCGCAGGACAGCTTCTGGATGGAGGATCCGGGGCATATCGCGGCGCGCATTGCGCTCCAGGCCCAGGGCGGGCTGGTGGTCCCGTTGCGTATCGACGAACAGGGGATCGATATCCGGCAAGGCCTGGCCGAGTGCCCTGACGCCCGCCTGGTGTTTACCACCCCTTCCCGTCAGCATCCCTTGGGCATCACCATGAGCTACGCCCGGCGCCAGGAACTCATCGACTGGGCCGCGCGCAATCAAAGCTGGATCATCGAGGACGACTGCGACAGCGAATTTCGCTACAACGGTCGCCCGCTGCCGGCACTCTATGCCATGGACCAATGGGCCCGGGTCATCTATGCCGGAACGTTCAGCAAAGTGCTCTTCCCCTCGCTGCGACTGGGTTACGTAATACTGCCGAACGCCTTGATCGAACCTTTCTGCACCCTGCGCGCGGTCATGGACCGCAGCCCGCCCACACTGCTGCAGGCCGTCACGGCAGACTTCATGCGCGAAGGCCACTTTCTCGGGCATATTCGGCGCATGCGCGCGCTGTACCAGGCTCGCCAGCAGGCACTGGTCGAACAGCTGCAGCAACGCTTGGGCACATTCTTCAGGATCACGCCCGTGGAAGCCGGCATGCACCTGATCGCCTGGTTGCCCGCGCATCTTGATGGCGACACCCTGGCCAAGGAGCTCGGCCAACACGGCATTCATACCTATGCCCTGAGTGACTACTGCCTCAAGCATGTCTTGCCGCCGGCGCTGCTGATCGGTTTTGCCAGCACCCCTGAGGACCAGGCCCAGGCGCGCGTCGAAGCGCTTGCCCAGGCCTTGAGCAAGCTCGGCTACCTGCAGCAGGCCACTTGACCCAAGGCAAGTGGTCTTATGATTTAACTGATAATGGATCTATCGAGAGTTCCTGACTGGCGCGATAAAGGCTGCGCCGGCAGACCCGGCGTCTGAACCAGGAACGACTCCAATGAACAATAAGATCCAGGAACGCTTCAACGCCTTGCTCAGCCACAAGGCTGTCGAGGCCGGGGCACCTCCCGTACTGACCGAGGCACTGGCCCGCCAGTTGCTCGACCGAATTGGGCAATTGCGCCTGTTTGCCCATGCCTATCCCTTGCTGACCAACCTGACCCACGGCCGCGTCACACCCGGCGACCTGCTGGACTTCGCCTATCGCCACGAACTGCAGGGTCTGAGCCTGCATTTGCTCGACGGTGAAGAAAACAGCCTGAGCCAAATGACAGCCGCACAACTTCAGGCGTTCGCTGCCAAGGCCAATGCACTCGGGCTCGATGTGCATCTGGAAATCAGCAGCACCTTGAAAAAGGATGTCGATCAAGTGATCGCCATTGCCAAGGCGCTGGGCACCCGCAACATCCGTGTCTACTCACGCTACGAAGGGGCGCTGTCGCGGGTCATGGACCTGATCGAGACAGACCTGGAGTACCTCGCGCAACAAGCGGACGAGCACGACCTGTTCTTCGACTTCGAGCAGCATGAAGAACTCAAGAGCGCCGAGATCGCGCAACTGCTGAATCGGCTGAACCACCCGCGACTGCATGCCCTGTTCGATTTCGGCAACATGATCAATGCCTGCGAACAGCCTCTTGTGGCACTGCGCACCCTGGCGCCGCACATACGCCAGACCCACCTCAAGGGTGTGCGCATCGTCCCCGAGCAAAACGGCTTCGGGCATTACGGCGTGCTGCAAGGTTGTGACGAAGACGACCTGCCCAACGCGCGCATGTTGTTCGAACTGCTGATGCTCGGCGAATCAACCCCGCAAGTGATCGCCTTCATTCTCGAGCAGGAAAACCACTACGTCGCCCCGGCGTTCCGCCAGCTCGACGAAGCCGCCGACCCGTTCATTGCGTACCGGGAAATGAGTGAAACAGCGCTGCCGCAAGGCTACTCGCTGGAACACATGCTGGCCGATGAACACCGTTGGGCAAACAACCAGGTCGCCTACGTACGAAGCCTGTTGGCCGAGTTCCGGACACTGGCCGAGTTGACCCTGGCCCACTGCCCTGACGCCTGAACCTGATGTGCCGACCGGCACTGCCTACCCGATTACGCCTGGAGAACAATAATGACATCCCATGACAAGGCCAAATGGCTCAGATTCCTGATTCTCATCCTCGGTGGTGGCACCATCTACAAGCTGGCGAACCTCAAGGACGCCTTCTATATCCCCATGCAGGAATTCATGGGGCTGTCCCATACTGAAATCGGCGTGCTGCTGAGCGCCAACGCCATCATTGCCACCGCGTTGTTCGTGTTGGGCGGCGTGCTCGCCGATCGGTACGACACCCGCAAGCTGATTCCTCTGGGCCTGATCGGCACCGGCAGCCTCGGGCTCTACCTGGCGACCTTTCCGCCCTTCAGCAATCTGCTGATCGTGTTCTGCCTGCTGGCGGTGTGTGCTGACTGCATCTTCTGGCCCTCGCTGCTCAAGGCCATCCGCAATCTGGGTGACGACAAAGAACAGGGACGCCTGTTTGGCCTTCTCGAAGGCGGACGTGGCGTCGTTGATACCCTGGTCGCGTTCTCTGCACTGGGCGTGTTCGTCGCCATGGGATCCGGTGAAAACGGCCTGAAATCGGCGATCCTCTTCTACTCGGTCATCGACATTCTTGCCGGCGCCCTGACCTGGCTGCTGCTCAAGGGCGGCACTGGCCAGTCCACCGCCAAGCCGAAGAACGGTTTGGCGAACCTGCTCGAGGCGATCAAGGTGCCGGGTATCTGGCTGGTCAGCCTCAACGTGTTCATGGTCTACATCGTGTACTGCGGCCTGACCTATTTCATTCCCTACCTCAAGGACATGTACGAACTGCCCGTAGCCCTGGTGGGCGCCTATGGCATCATCAACCAGTACTTCCTCAAGATCCTCGGCGGCCCCGCTGGCGGCTTCATTGCCGACAAGCAATTCAAGAGCTCCAGCCGCTATCTGAAGTGGGCATTCCTGGCGCTGTTGCCGCTGATGGGCGCCATCATGCTCATCCCGAAAAGCCCGGGCTTCATCTATGCGGGCATGGCGGCCACCCTCTCCTTCGCGATGATTGTCTTTTCCATGCGCGGCGTGTTCTGGGCACCCATGGGTGAAGTCGGCATTCCCCAGCACATCACAGGCTCGGCCTTTGGCATTGGTTGCCTGATCGGCTATGCACCTGGCATGTTCGCCTACGTCATCTATGGCGCAATCCTCGACCACTTCCCGGGTCAACAGGGCTACAACTACGTGTTCTCGTTGATGAGTGTGCTGGCCATTCTCGGGTTCCTGGTATCCAGCCTGCTGTATCAGGCGGTCCGGAACAATTGCACCGCCACCGGCAAGGTCGGCACAGCGCAAGCCTGAACTTCGCCAAGGCAATCAACCTGACGATCATCGGTGGGGTGTAGTCCATCAGAGAAGCTGTCGGATCGCTATACAGTGAACTACTGTCATTCATGGGCATGGCGCCGACAGCCAATCTCAAGATATCCGTTGAGTTGCAGGGTTTTCGACGGGCTTATCACGATGATCGGGGAACCAGTCGATGGCAAAGAATGCAAAAGCCGAATCGGAAAACGAGACGTTGATCGCGCAGGAGACTGAGGCGTTGGTCGCGCCAATCCCTGTTTCCAACGTGGTTGGCAATGGAGTCTGGCGCAATCGGATCACGGTCCAGGCGCGCAAGTTGAGTCATTCGACCCAGTTTGTCATTGCTGCGGCGGTCATTCTGGGGCTGACCATGTTCTTCGTCGGCAATCTGGTCAGCGAACGCATAGAAAATGCCGCGGTACAAAGCGCAGCAGAAGCAGGCGCGCAGTACATGGATACCTTTCTGGAACCCTATGTGCAGGAGATGAGCCGGGACAACGGCCTTTCGGCCGCAAGCATCCAGTCCCTGGACCACCTCACGGAAAGTCGCTCGCTGAAACATCACATTGTCTCGATCAAGATCTGGCGAGCGGATGGCACGGTGGTCTACAGCACCAATAAAGCCATCACCAACCGCAAGTTCCCGATGAATGAGATCACCCTGGCACTCCAGGGCAAAGTGGTCACCGACCTCAAGGACCTGGACGAGGATGAGAACGAATTCGAGCGCGAACTCAACCTGCCACTCTATGAGATCTACGCGCCCCTGAGGGATTCAACCTCCGGCAAAATCATCGCGGTGGGCGAGTTTTATGAAAAGGCCGACAGTCTCAAGCGCGAGGTCAATCGGGTCCGGCAGCAAGTATGGGTGGTCGTTGGCGCCGCGACACTGGCAATGCTGACGCTGCTTTTTTTCATCGTGCGACGCGGTGACAAGATTATCCAGCAACAACAGGTGGCGCTGCACTTGCGGCTGCAGGAACAAACCCGGTTGCACATCAGCAATGCCGAACTCCAGCGCAAGATAGCGACGGCTACCCAGGAGTTTTCCCGAGTCAACGAACTCACCCTGAGGCGCATAGGTGCAGACCTGCACGATGGGCCGGCGCAGCTATTGACCCTGATTCTGATCCGGCTCGACGACCTGGCCGAAAACTGCTCCTCAGTCGATCAGGAATCTCTGGAAACCATACGTGGCGCTGCCACCGATGCATTGCGTGAAGTCCGTGACTTGTCACGAGGCCTGGCATTTCCGGAAATCAACGACGTGAGCCTGGCGGAAGAGTTGCAACTGGTGGCGCAGCGGCACGAGCAACGTACTGGCACCAAAGTCACATTGACCCTGGGGCTGCTCCCCAAGGCCGCACCACTGCCGCTTAAACTCTGTTTGTACCGTTTTGTGCAAGAAGCCCTCAATAACGCTTACCGTCATGCCAGCGGCGAGGGTCAGGTGATCCAGGCGCAGTACGCGAATGAAGTATTGAAAGTCAGCGTCAGGGACAGTGGCCCGGGTATGGCGGCGGACGCCATGCTGGTCGAGAAGGCCGGCAGAACCCGATTGGGGCTCGTCGGTTTGCGTTATCGCGTTGAATCCCTGGGCGGGTTGTTCAGCATCGACTCCTGCGCCTCGGGTACATCGGTCAATGCCCAGTTCAAACTCTAGTCAGGAGTCGCTCCGGGTATCCACTGGCGTTTGCTCTGCACCGATGTGAAGTCGCCCGATCGCTTCGCGTTCCCTGTAATGCCGAAGCGCTGTGACTGCTTCGACACGATTGCGTGCGTGCAGTTTCTGCATCACGCACCCCATGTGGTGCTTGACGGTTTTTTCGCTGATCAACAGCTTTGACGCTACTTCCCTGTTGGTCAGGCCTTTGGAAACCTCACGAATGACCTCCTCCTCGCGCTGGGTCAGATCGGCATTGTGAAGTTCGGCTTCGTGTTTCTTGATATTACTCAGCAGTTTGTTGGCAAACTCGGGGGTGATATACGTCCCCCCCTTGGCAACCGACCTGATCGCCAGGATCAGTTCCGGTCCGCTGACACCTTTCAATACATACCCGCGCGCGCCGGCCTCCAGTGCCGAAATGGCATCATCTTCGGATTCTGAAACGGTCAGCATCAGCACCTTCACTTCCGCCAGCTGAGTGGAAATGAACCGCACCGCGGCAAAAACATCGCCCGGCATATTCACGTCCATCAACATCACATCCGGACGCACCCTCTGGGCAATGTCCATGGCTTCGTCGGCATTGGCACCCTGCTCCACGACCTGAAGATCCGCCCGCTTTCGCAACGTATTGGCAACGCCCTCACGCAACATCGGGTGATCGTCGACAATGCCGATGCGTATGAATGGATTCATGACTCACTCCTAAAAGGATCAGCACTGGAACACTCATTGATTAATAGCAGGGAACCGGGGGTTTTGCCGGTCATCAGTCGTATGCCCCAGGCTCCGGGGTTTCGCAAATCAGGCTCAGGTCCTGCCAAACCCCTGCGTCATCCAGCATTCTTCATGACGAAATCCATGTTTCATGGACGCCAACCCATTGTTTTAAATCACCGGAACAGCGTCAACCAACAGCCTTCCCGATAAACCCCGGATCCATCAGTCATCCGACCAACAGTCGCACAAGTCCGGCCAGTCCTGCTATTGGCGCGATGCCGTGATCGGGGTCAGGGGGACGCTCTGCGTGACTTTGGCCATCTGGGTGATTTCCACCTGTAGCTTGTCCTTGCCGAGCAGGTAGTCGGCCAGCTTTTGCGAAAACGGCCAGTAGTTCAGCTCGGCAGTCAGGGTCAGTGGCCCGACAGCGTCGGCCGGCACCAGGAAGGAGAACTCCCCGATATCGTAGCCCTTGGGCAGAATGCGGTTGTCGGAGAGAATTTGCGTGGCATTCCAGACTTCGACGTCCAGTGGGTTGCCGTCCTTGTCGCCGATGTGCACCTTGAAATTTCGCGTGTTTTCCTCAGTCTTGCCGTCCTTGATCGCACCCAGTCGGTAGAGTTCGCGACCACCTGCATCCTGCACCCGGAAATCGATCCAGATCTCCCGACCTTCCGGGAACCCGGTGGGCAGCTTGTGCCCGGCGCCGACATTGGTCACTTTGACCGCTACCGAGTTGTATTGCCCGGGAACGATGGCGGCCGGCAGTTGCTGGAAGGTTATTTCCCCGGCGCTGGCGAGCATGTTGCGCGCACGTTGTGCACCCTCCTCCTGGCCCAGGTGCTGGAGCATCATCGCGTTGGCGCCGCTGAACCAATGCGAGGCGACCTGCTCGCGGTCTGGTCCCATGATCGCGGCCTTGCCCGCAAAACCCGACATGTGGCAGCTCTGGCAGGTGACATCGTTGAGGCTGTAAGTGCTTTCCTGCCATTCGTCATAGGTGCGCTCGACCGCCACGCTGCTGAACGGGTGCGTAACGTTGTGGCAGGTGCCGCAGAAGTCCGAGCGCGTGTGCAGAGCGGAATACACAGTGTCGTGATAAGGCGAAACGGCATCCTTGCGCGGGCCGAACTTGGTCGGTTTACCGTGCGCTCGAGGGCTCAGCACATAGGCGCCGTTATCCAGGCCCGTACGCGCGCTGATGTTGTGGCAGGTCTCGCAATCGACCCCGGGCATCGGATGGTTCTTCGCGCTGTCTTCAATCGAGGAGCGGTTGACTTCCGAGTTGATCTGCCCGGTCGTGAGACCGATCGGGGTATGGCAGCCGGTACAGAAATTATCGACTTTGCCATCGGTTGCAGAGCTCGCGCGCTTGAGCAAGGCCCGATAGACGGGCTCATCCCAGGCCTGGGACATCATCGAGGAGCGCCATTGCTTGTAGATCTCGGTATGGCAAGCGCCACAGACCTGGGCATTGTCGAAGTCCTTCACATTCAAGACCAGGTTGCCGGGGGTATTGGCCCGATGGGGAAAGAACGGCATCCCGCCATTGATATGCATGAGCCTGGAACGTGCCGGTTCCAGCCACTTCTCATTGTTTTGATTGTCATTGCCCTGAGGTTCGTCGGCCGCCACCAGCGTTACCGTCAGCAGGCAAACCAGCAGGCACAAAAGACGGCGGACGAAAGGTTTGATCACCAGGAGAAACGGTATGAACAATGCAATCAGAGAAATATTCAAGTCGACAATGGCCAGCTTCAGTCCCGCCGGAACATTGAACAAGGCCATATAAATGCTGGTGCCCATCGTCCATAGAATGATCAAGACGGATAACCGCTGCAGCGCTGGCTTGGAGTGGCTCATCAGCATTTCCCCTGGACGGTTGCAGAGGATCACTGCCGCACTTCTATTGAGTAACCAGGGGTATTTCCAGATGCAGACCGATGGGTACGGGCGATCACTCAAATGGGGGTACTGACAGTTCCACAGCTTCCCGACTTTGCACCTTAGATGAATGGGATACGTTCTCTGAGCAATTACCCTGCCACCGCTGTAACAAAATATGTTCAACGAACTGAGTGCCCGCAATCATTGGCCAGAAAATGAAATGCTGTGGAATTGAAAATACGAGTGCCGCTGAGCAGCACACCCATTAGTGGGGGGGGTTCACTCCGAAATTGGGGGAACTACGCAACCCCGGGGGCGCTCACTTTATTCGAAACGAATTACTCTCTGTCTTTCGTCGACCGGATGAGATTACCCCGCAACTTTACAATTGCTTTCTGCATTTGCACGAAGTCGTCGGGATCAAGACCGGTTTGCGGGAAACCATCTTCGGAGAGCCCTTCACGCAGTTTTCGCCCCTCTTTTGTGAGATTGATCCGCACCTGGCGTTCATCTTCCGGGTCGCGCTGGCGCAGCAGATAACCCATCGCTTCCAGCTTCTTCAGGATCGGTGTGAGCGTATTGGATTCCAGGAACAGCTTTTCGCCGAGGCTGCCAACGGTCTGGTTGTCTTCCTCCCACAGTGCAACCAGGGTGATGTATTGCGTATAGGTCAGGCCGAGCCGTTCGAGCATCGGTTTGTAAGCTTTGCCGAAGGCCAGATTGGCGGAATAGACCGCAAAACACAGGAAGTCGGAAAGTTTGAGATCCAGGGCGGATCTCTTGTCGGTGTTTTTCACGGGCGCTCTCCTGGGTCAATCTTGCGAGACCGAGACTATACGTCGTACACGATGGTATCGGAAGTGCGCATAAACACCGACGGCCGGCTCACCGGGAAAATCCCCGGTGAGCCGGCCGTCGAGTGGGTCATGCCGTCAGGACATTGATGGCGACATCGATGTTGCCGCGTGTGGCCTTGGAGTACGGGCAGATGGCATCGGCGTTGTGGGCCAATTCGGTCGCCACCCCATGATCCAGCCCCGGTACACGCAACGTCAGTCGGGCCTGGAGGAAGTACGCCGCGCCGGTCTGGCCCAGATCGACTTCAATGTCGACGGCCGTGTCGGCCGGCAGTGTCACTTTCGCCTGCTGGGCGGCCAGCCCTACCGCTGCGATGTAGCAGGCCGACCACGCACCGGCGAACAGTTGCTCGGCTTTCGGGTGTGGCTGCACGGCGGTGAGCACGTGTGCCGGTGTGTCGCTGCCAGGGGACGACAGCACGATGTCGAGGTTGCCGTTATGGCCACGCGACGTGTTGCCTGCGGCGTTGTGGGTGGTGTGGGTTTTGCCGCTGGCCAGTACTTTTTCGATCTTGCTCATGATGATTTCCTCAGGATTACAGTCAGTTATATTCGTATGCGCTTGTATCGTATGCGATATTAGTAACGCATCCAGGCGTCACGCGGTAATAACGCTCAGGGCAACATCGATGTTGCCGCGTGTGGCTTTGGAGTAAGGGCAGATGGAGTCTGCGATGTGCGCCAGTTCGGTCGCGACATCCTGAGCCAGCCCTGGCACGCGCAGTGTCAGTCGGGCCTGAAGGAAATACGCAGGACCAGTCTGGCCCAGGTCCACTTCAATGTCGACAGCCATGTCCGCCGGCAACACGATGTTGCGCTCCTGGGCCACCAGCCCCACTGCCGCGGTGTAGCAGGCCGACCAGGCGCCGGCAAACAATTGCTCGGCTTTCGGGTGCGGCTGCACGGCGGTCAGCACGTGTGCCGGTGTGGCGCTGCCAGGGGACGACAGCACGATGTCCAGGTTGCCGTTGCGGCCACCGACACTGCTGTGAGTGGTGTGGGTTTTGCCGGTCGCCAGTACTTTTTCTATTTTGCTCATGGGTATTTCCTCAGGGTTTTAGTTTCGTGCGATTATATCGTGTGCGATGTATGTGACATCCAGAAAGGCAATGTCGATCAATTGGCGTGTGCAATGATCCAGTTGTTGCCGTTGTGGCCATGGAAAGCTTGCGCGGTAGAGCTGATCATGTTGCGGCTGCTTTCGGTGCTCATGGCTGAATCTCCAAACGGCAAGGGTTGTTGTTTTGTATCGCTACCGACTAGATCGCATGCGATGGATAGATAGTCTGCCAAAGCCTCGATGATGTCAAAGCTTATTTTTTGGCTTNCGCCACTGAAGAGCAGACTGCCGTGGTGGAGTCGATCAACGTCGACATCACCGAGATCAACACGCTGAACCAGGAAGGTGTGGAAAACCTGCAATCGACATTGCGCGCATGCTCGGACCTTGAGCAGCAGGCGGCGCGGTTGAAGCAGTTGGTGGGCAGTTTCCGTATCTGATGCAGTAACCCCATGTGGCGAGGGAGCTTGCTCCCTCGCCACGGGTTCCGTGTCCTGGCTTGACTGATCAGCGTTAGCCCATCGAGCCGGTATTCTCTGATTTCACAAAACCCGCACGCACAAAAAACCCCCTCGCCAGGAGGGGGTCTGATGTTTGAACGGTGCAAAGGGTTCTAGCCGCCTTTGCCCGGGTTTGCGTCAGCTCACCGCGCAGGAATTCCAGCGAACAACCAAGTGGTCTCTTCAACAGGCGCTGCCGCGTTGCGTTTACGGGCCCACTGCGTCAATGCCACCATCATCGCAAAGCCAAGCACGATCAACACCGGATAGGCCATCAACAGTTGGGTGAGCGAGTATTTCCAGGCCAGCGGTCGACCGACACCGAGCATGGCGGCATACAACCAGGACACGCCCGACAGTGCGCCAGAGAACAGGGCAAACATTCGCACATTGATCTGCAGATCAAGCAACGAACCAGCCTTCATCATTGCCGGCAATACATAGCGGTGCAACAACATGCCGTTGAATGTCAGCAACAAAACAATAATGACTTTGGCTTGAAGTTTCGGGTTGGCGAAATAGGTCATGCCTTTATCAAGGTAATCAATGCCTATAATTGCAGCGCCGGTCACCCACAAGAATATCAACGCATTGGAAACAGACTTCTGAAGACTCGCCATATGATCATTGTCGTGCCCCGACGACACTCGACCGCTCAATAAATCCTTGACCATTGCGGCATCGCTGGCAAACACCAGACCAATAGCCACGCAGCAAGCCAACAGGTGAACGTAAACAACTCCTAAACGCAAAAACTCCATGGATTCTTTCTGGCCTAACAGGCCGATCATTGTATTAATATCCACGATTACATCTCCACTTAATGCGGCAGTGCAAATTGGCCATGCCCAAGGCATGCGAGTTAATTAATTAATCGCGCCGACAGGATCAACTTTGCAATGATTAAAGCAATTGAATAATTTGGGATTACAAGAGAGAGCGACTCGCCCAGCGAGTCAGTGATGACGGCATAATATCACTCCAGGTCTCAGGTAAAAAAAATCCCCATGTGCATTCCATTCGATGCAGATGAGGTATTCGTCCATTATTTTTCTAGTGAGTGCAACGCGAAATCCCGAAGGTTCCGCCTGCTGGAGCATAGGAGCGCTGCATCACCCGATCGTTCACTTTTTGAGCACAAAGCTCGACAGGCGGTAGTGAATCCGGCACCCGGATGAACCGGTCTGCTTCGCTGAAACCTGCGTGGCTACGCGGCTGAATCGTTTCCGAAATTCCCCATGAAAAAAACAGCCTTCGAGTCACATTTACACCGCCTGACCCGACCGACGGCGAACATTGTCGACCGCCAGGAACGGGTTCAAGCCAGCAACCGGGTGATCCACCGGGCCTGGCGCGCGATGTCCTGCACCTTGTCCTCGGGCACGGCCTGCCCCACCCGAGAAAAGTGCGCCAGGGTCTTCTGCTTCTGGCGCAGCTTGCGCTGCCACTTGACCAGGAACGCCGGGCTGCGAGCCTGCATCTGCAACGGGCCGAAGTACAGCTCCTCGGCGGTGTACGTCACCGGGCCGGCGCGCTCGGCGACGATGATTTCGTAATCGAAACGATTTTCCCGCAACACTTCTTCGCAGAGGATGCGGTAGCCATTTTCCATCAGCCATAGGCGCAGGGGCTGCTCGCCGCCGTTGGGTTGCAGGATCAGGCGCTCCTGACCGCTCAGGCAGGCCTTGCCGCTGTCGAGGATGTCGCGGATCGTTTCGCCGCCCATGCCGCAGATGCTGATCGCCGTAATCCCGTCTGCCGGCTCGATTGCCGCCAGGCCGTTGGCCAGACGTACGGTAATCAGCAGGTCCAGATCGTTCTCGCGCACGGTGCGTTCGGCCGAGAGGAACGGCGTCAACGCCACCTCGCCGGCCACCGCCGCGGCGATAGCGCCCCGGCGCATCAACGCCACCGGCAGGTAGGCGTGATCGGAGCCGATATCGGCCAGTCGCGCACCGGCTGGCACATGTGCCGCCACGCGCTCCAGGCGCATGGACAATGTCTGTTCGTTCAACTGCGGCCCCTCTAAACCAGCGACGTCCGGCGCCTCTGGCCGGATCGGGGCGTGATTCTGTCATGCAATCACCCGCGCATACACCGGTCTGTCGACGTTTCCTCCGGACAGGATCACCCCCACCCTTCTCCCCGCCATGTCTTCACGCTCGGCAATCAGCGCTGCCAGCGCCGCCGCACCGGCGCCTTCGGCCAGGTTGTGGGTGTCGGTGTAATACACGCGCATGGCCTCGGCAATCTGCGCATCACTGACCGCTACAATCCGCTGCGCACCTGCCGCGTACACGGCAAAAGCTTCGGGCACCGGCTTGCGCACGGCCAGACCATCGGCAAAGGTGGTTGCCGAGGCGGTTTCGCATATCACCCCGGCATCAAAGGACAACTGTGCGGCCGCCGCCTCCGTGGAAACCACGCCCACCACCCGGGTTTTCAGACCCAGCGCATCGCGGGCGGCGATTACCCCACAGATCCCCGACCCACAGCCAATCGGCACATACACGGTATCCAGGTCTGGCGCTGCGTTGAACAACTCCAGCGCATAAGTGGCGACACCTTTGACCAACTCAGGGTGAAACGGCGGAACCAGGAACAGCTCATGCGCGTGCGCAAGGCGTGCAGCCTCTTCACGGGCTTCGTCGAAATCACGGCCATACTCGACCACTTCAGCGCCAAAGCCGCGCATGGCATTGTTCTTTTCCAGCGAGTTACCTTCCGGCACCACGATCAATGCCTGCAAGCCCAGCGCGCCCGCCGCCAGCGCCAGGCTCTGGCCATGGTTGCCGCGGGTAGCGCTGACAATGCCCTTCACACCTGGGTGCTCACGTTTGAGCCAGTGCATGAAGGTGATACCGCCGCGCACTTTGAAAGCACCGGTAGGCGTGTGATTTTCGTGCTTGACCCACACCGTGCAACCCAGCCGCCGGGCCAGCAAGGGCCAAGGGTACTGGGCGGTGGCCGGCATTACCTGGTAGACGGTGCGGGCCGCCTGTTCGATATCGTCGCGAGTCAGTCTGTGCATGAGTGGGTCCCCCTGAGATTTCGCTCAATCTGAACACGGTCGCCGTCTTGCGGCTTTCAGAAAACTGACCTGACTTTTGCCCCTCACCTTCACTACTATGCTGTTCATGAATCATCGAAACCGCCCGCCGCTGCCGCTCCTGTCAGAACCGATCCGCCGCATCGAGGCCGGGCCCTGGGCGATCGAATTACTCCCCGGGCGCGCCTACGCCACCCGGTACGTAGCGAGTCAGGCGGGAATCGGCTTTGCCTTCGACAGCCAGCGCGGCCTGCACGCTATCGGCAGCGACCGGGTACAGCCCTTCGATGCCATGCCCAACGGCCTGGCGTTCGTCCCCGCCGGGTGTGACGTGTTGTCCGAATCAGCCAGGGGTGGTGAATATCTGCGGGTGATACGCACCGACGGTATGGCGCTGGAGGGGGACCGGCCCTTCAACAACCGCATCGATCAGCAAGCCACTGTCCTCGCACGGCGAATGCGCGCCGCGCTGTTGCAGGCCTCCGTGGACGACGATTGGGAGGCCTGGGCACTCGCCTTGTCCGCGCGGGCGACGGATAGCGAAGTTGTGTCGACGCCGCCCCGTGGTGCAATAACCGGCCCGCGAATGCGCCTGCTCGATGAGTTCATCGATGCGGGCCTCGATGGCCCGTTGAGCGTACCGGCAATGGCGGGCCTGCTTGGATTGTCCGAAGGCTATTTCATGCGGGCATTCAAGAACGCCACGGGCAAAAGCCCGCATGGCTACCTGATCGACCGACGCCTGGCCAAGGCCCGAGCCCTGATGCTCGATTCAACGGCCACGCTGACAGAAATTGCCTACGCCTGCGGCTTCAATTCCCAGGCGCACATGGCGACTACCTTCAAGCAACGCCTTGGCTTGAGTCCGGCGCAACTGCGTCATCGCAGCGGCGCCTAGCCTGGGAGCGTTTGGGCAGGAACACCTCGGCCAGCATGCAGCGTGCACTGCCGCCGCCGATGCGCTCAATGGTGTCGATGTTTACCGGCAACGGCGTGGTGTGGGTTTCGATCAAGCGGCGCTGATCGGCGTCCAGCGATTGCCAGGCGGTGCGCGACATCACCAGCAGCGGCTCGCCCGCTGCGTTGTGCACTTGCAGCATGTTGCCGGCAAAGGACTCCAGCTGTGCCCAGTTCAGGGCGACGACCTGTTTGCCGCTGGATTCCAGCCGCTCACGCAGCGCCGCACGTTCACCCGGATGGGACAAGGACGCCAGGCACGCCACCGCCAGGCGGGTGCCGACACTCATCATCACGTTGGTGTGATAGATCGCCACGCCCTGGCGGTCCACCGCGTTGAACGCACACAGCTCATAGCCCAAATGGCTGACCAACCGGTCCAGGGCCTGGGCGTGGGTGCGCGTGGAATATCCGGCATAGCAAATCCGCTGTTGCCGATCCAGCACCATGCTGCCGGTGCCCTCGAGGAAAACCTCCTGTTCTTCGAGACTGGACAGGTCCAGCACCTGCTCGACCCGGTATTCGTCCAGCAACCCGTCGAGTACGCCTTTGCCCCGCTCCAGGCGGCGGTTGTGACCCTGCATCGGGTACAGCACCAGGGTGCCGTCCGGATGGGTGCTCCACCAGTTGTTGGGGAAGATCGAGTCCGGAGTATGCGGGGCTTCGCGATCGTTATGCACCAGGACCTCGACACCGTGCCGACGCAGCGCGGCGACATAGCCATCGAACTCGGCAAGGGCCTTGATCTGGACATCTTCGGCTATGGCTGCCGGACGCTGGAAACGGTTGTTCGCTGCCGTGTCCTGATTGAAGGAAAAACGTGTCGGGCGAATCATTAATACCGTATTGGTGGTTTGCATGGGCACAGACTCAATGAGGGTCGAGAGAGGCTCATTGTCTGTTTCGAGGCGGGAAAAACCCGGTTGATAACGGCTGTCGGGGTGATGAAAACGGCTGAAGATTCTGGGTTGGCCAGCCGATTCGGTGTGGCTGCGGAGCCCTTGCAGGTGTACATATCCATTACTGCGGTAACGGCCTCTGGCGGTTCCGCTTTTACAGCGGGTTACTTGGAAAAGCCCCAAGTAACCAAGGGCTCTTGCCCCTGACGTTCGGTGCCTCGCCAAGGCTCAGCATTCCCTCGCTCCGGTCTTGCTCCGTGGGCCCGCCGCGATCGGCCATCCATGGCCGGACGCGGCTAACCCGGCATCTATGCCGGGTTGCCCGCTGCGCAGAACCTGCGCTCGGCCTCTCGAGGGGGCAAGCAGATCAAAAGCCAAAACCAAAGCGAGGCGGCCTGACAGCCGACCTGACCACGATTGAATGCCTTCCCCTGTAGGAGCGAGCTTGCTCGCGAAAAATGCCGGGACACCGCGTGGATTCAGGCCGCCCGCGTCATCGTTGACGTCCATCGCGGGCAAGCCCGCTCCCACAAAAGAGCAAAAGCAGAGCAAAAGCAGAGCAAAGGCAGGTCGGCGAACACCCACGCCCTTCACCACTCAACAGGCCGAGCGTTAGCTCGCCTGCCGCTCTTGATCTTGATCCACCCGCCCCCTCGGCAGGCTGAGTGGAGGCGTTCATCCGGGGACTGGCGCACAGCGCCGTGCGGCGAAGCCGCACACATTGCAGGGAGGTGCAGCGAAGCAAACCGTAGGGCAATGCCCCCGGATGAATGCCGGAGCGAAGGAACCCCGAGCCTTGGCGAGGGGCCGTACGTTCGGGGCGAGCGTTTTTTTTGCTTACTTTTTTTGAGGCGTTTGTCAAAAAAAGTGAGTCGCCGTAAGGGCGAAACCGCCAGCCGCCGTTACCCAAATAATGGATATGTACCCAGTCAGGCCACCTCCGCGAGCAAGCTTTTGATCTTATTCCATCGTGGTCTTGACCATCGCCAGCTCCGGGTGGCTGACCAGTTTGTCGATGTGCAGATCCGGGTCGTCAAACCAGACTTCGGTCAACACCCGATAATGCTCCATGTCCCGGCAGCGCATGCGCAGGCTGTAGTCGAACGCGCCACTGATCAGGCGACATTCCAGCACCTGCGGGCAAGCGCGCACCTTGGCCTCGAAGGCCTTTTGCGCTGCGCGTCCACTCTGGTTCGACAATGCCACCAGCACCAGCAACGACAAGCCCGGCGTCAGTTTCTTCTCGTCGAGAATCGCGCCATAGCCGCGAATGACCCCCAGCTGTTCCAGCTTGCGTACCCGCTCCAGACAGGGCCTGGGGGTCAGGTGCACGCGCTCGGACAGCTTTTGATAAGTGATGCGCCCTTCGTGGCGCAACACTTCAATGATTGCCTGATCGATACGATCAAGCACGATCGACAGATCGCGAATATCCGCCATGTACGCCTTGCCTCACTTCAAACGACCCGATAGGAATTGCTGCAAACGTTCGCTGTTTGGCCGGTCGAGTATCGTAGCATCACCCTGCTCCTCGACCCGGCCCTGATGCAGGAACAGCACCTGGCTGGAGACCTGCCGGGCAAAGCCCATTTCGTGGGTCACCATCAACATGGTCCGGCCTTCTTCGGCCAGTGCCTGAATCACCTTCAGGACTTCACCCACCAGTTCCGGGTCGAGCGCCGAGGTCGGCTCGTCGAACAACAGGATTTCCGGCTCCACCGCCAGGGCACGGGCAATCGCCACCCGTTGTTGCTGCCCGCCCGACAGAAACGCCGGGTACTGGTCGGCCACCCGTTGCGGCAGGCCGACCTTGTCCAGGTACGCCCGGGCGCTTTCTTCAGCAGCCTTGCGGCTCATGCCCAGGACCCGACACGGCGCCAGCACGATGTTCTCCAGCACGGTCAGGTGACTCCACAGGTTGAAATGCTGGAACACCATCGCCAGCCGCGTGCGCAATCGCTGCAACTGCTTCGGGTTGGCCACGCGCATGCCACCCACGCCCTGACGGGTGAGGACTCGCTCGCCATCCAGGGCAATGGCACCTTCGTCGGCCCGCTCCAGAAAGTTGATGCAGCGCAGCATGGTGCTTTTACCCGAACCGCTGGCGCCGATCATGCTCACCACGTCCCCTGCCCGTGCGTTCAACGAGACGCCCTTGAGCACTTCGTTGTCACCAAAACGTTTATACAGATTTTCAACCGTGAGTTTGTACATGCGAATACCCCTGGAACGGCACTAGAATCGGCGCCGCTCTGGATTAAAAATGGAAGTCAGTGGGTCGGGCCGAGAAAGCTCAGCCAGCGTTTCTCCGCCAGCCTGAAAGCGGCGACCAGCCCGAACGACAGCGCGAGGTACAACAGACCGGCGATGCCGAATGCCTGGAACGTCATGAAGGTCGCCGCATTGGCGTCCCGGGCGATCTTCAGGATGTCCGGAATCGTTGCGGTAAAGGCCACCGAAGTCGCATGCAGCATCAGGATCACTTCGTTGCTGTAGTACGGCAGCGCGCGGCGCAACGCCGAAGGCAGGATCAGTTGCAGATACAGGCGCCAACCACTCAGCCCATAAGCATGGGCCGCTTCGATTTCGCCGTAGGGAATACTGCGGATCGCCCCGGCGAAAATCTCCACGGTGTAGGCGCAGGTGTTGAGGGTGAACGCCAGCAAGGTGCAATTCATGGCGTCGCGGAAAAACGCTTCGAGCAATGGCTGCGAACGGACCGCGGCGATGCCGTAGATCCCGCTGTAGCAAATCAGCAACTGGATATACAACGGCGTGCCGCGAAACACGTAGGTAAACAGCTGGACCGGCCAACGTAATACGCCCCAACGCGACACACGCAAGATCGCCAGGGGCAGCGACAGCACGAAGCCCATGGCAATGCTCGCCACCAGCAACCACAGGGTCATCGCCAACCCGGTGAAGCTTTCGCCGTCGCTGAACAGGAAGGGTCGCCAGTATTCGGCAATCAATTCGATCATCGCACCATCCCCCGTACACCCTGGTTGTAGCGCCGTTCCAGCACACGCAATACATAGTTCGAAGCGCTGGTGATCAGCAGGTAGAGCGCTGCGGCCAGCAGCAGGAAATCGAGCATGTTGAACGTGCTTTTACCGGCCTCCTGCGCGACTTTGACCAGGTCCGACAAACCGATGATCGATACCAGTGCCGTTGCCTTGAGCAGCACCAGCCAGTTGTTGCCAAGGCTCGGCAAGGCGAAACGCATCATTTGCGGGAACACCACGAAACGAAAGCGCTGCCAACGGTTCAGGCCGAAGCACGCCGCGGCTTCCTGTTGCCCGCGTGGCACACTCAGGATCGCTCCGCGAAAGGTCTCGGTGAAATACGCACCGTAGATGAAACCCAGGGTGACGATGCCGGCCACGAACGGATCGATTTCCATGTAGGCCCAGCCCATGGCCTCGGTCAGGGCGCTGAGCCAGCCTTGCAGGCTGTAGAAAATCAGCAGCATCAACACCAGGTCAGGCACGCCACGGATCAGCGTCGTGTAAAAGGTCGCCGGCAGGTTGAGCAGCTTCAACGGCGACAGCTTGGCCGCCGCGCCGAGCAGCCCCAGCGCCATGCTCACCACCAGCGCAAGCGCCGACAGTTTGAGAGTGACCCAGGTGCCGTGCAGCAACAGAGGGCCATAGCCTTGCAGGGCCGAAAGGTCGAGCCCCAGGATATTCAGGAAGGAATTCACGCCAGTCACCTGTCTTGATGCGCCCCGGTCGCTGCAACACAGTGGCCGGGGCACGAGGATCAGTTGTTGTAGAGGTCCAGATCACCGAAGTGTTTCTGCTGGATCTGCGCGTAGATGCCCTTGTCGTGCAGGGCCTTGATGGCGGCATTGAGCATGCCTTTGAGCTCCTCGTTATCCTTGCGCACCCCGATGGCGATTTCCGATGGCACCAACGGGTCGCTGATGCCTTCGCTGTTCTGGAAGTCCGCGCCTTGCGGCGAGGTCAGGAAACTCATCTGCGCTTGCAGCTTGTCCTGGATCGACGCATCGAGACGGCCAAACACCAGGTCGGCATAGACCTGGTCCTGATCCTGATAAGCCCGCAGTTTCACCCCGCCCGGCCCGAGCTTGGCCTTGGCGTAGGTTTCCTGAATCGTGCCTTGCATGTAGCCGATGGTTTTACCGCGCAGCGACTCGGCCGTGGGCAGCAGCCCGGAGTCTTTGCGGGTGACGATGGCAGTCGGCCCGGCGTACAGGCGATCGGTAAAGTCGATCTGTTTTTTGCGCGCATCGGTCACGGTCATCGAAGATTCGATGGCATCGAACTTGCCGGCCTTGAGCCCCGGAATCAGTCCGTCGAAGTCATTGCTGACCCACACGCAGGTCAGCTTCAGCTCGGCACATATCGCATTGCCCAGATCCACGCCGAAGCCCTGCACGCCACCATCGGCCGTGGAGGATTCAAAGGGTGGGTAGCTTGGGTTGACGCCAAATCGCAGTTCCTTCCATTCCTTGGCGCTGGCGCCTGTGGTGCAGCACAGCAACGCGAGTGCCGGCAAAGTCAGCCATTTGATGTTCATCTTCTTGAGTCCCGGATTATTTGGATTTATCGCGATCCGGCGCCTGTGCCGGACCACACTTTTTGACAGGGGCAGAGAATCGAAGCGGTCTTCACCGCAGCCGTTTTTGTTGTTGTTTTCGACTGGAAGCAACCAGTCGTCGCAGATGCATCCCTCTCAAGCGGCGATCGACAACCGCTTGAAACGGACCGCCAGAATGCCAATTGCGGGGACGGTGCTGGTGTCGTAAGCCCTCGTTCAAACAGCGTGCCTGTGCTGAACGAAGGGCGCTCACAGCCGATTCTGTCGTCCGCTGTAAATCACGGTTTCACCACTTGATGGGGGTTGGCACAGGCAATGTGATGGTCTATGCGGCCTTCTTTATCGGCATGACGATGCTTCGTGAAGCGCCAAGCCGATTCCGCTGTGCGTGCTGTGTTTTTCGACTTCTCACGCTGTATCCGGGGTTGGTATTGGCCGAAATCTTCTCGCCATTGCCTCGACAATAGGTCCGTCGCAAATACATCGACCACCTCCCGAGTCGCAGCTGCCAAAGCCCAAAGGAACCCGATATGACCCGTTACATCGACGTCAATGATCTGAGCCGCCTCGTCCAGGAAAAAGGCTTGCCTGGTTGCCTGACCGAAATGGCCGAATACATCCGTCAGGATTACCTGCGCTGGCCGGATTTCGAAAAATGCGCGCGCCTGGCGAACCACTCGCCCGAGGGTGTCATCGAGTTGATGCCTGTGTCTGATGCAGCGCTCTACGCCTTCAAGTATGTCAATGGACATCCGAAGAACACGCACAATGGCATGCTGACGGTCATGGCGTTTGGTGCGCTGGGAGACGTCGATACAGGCAAGCCTGTGCTGCTGAGTGAAATGACCCTGACGACCGCCATTCGCACCGCCGCCACGTCTGCCCTCGCGGCCCGCTACCTCGCCCGACCGGACAGCCGCCGAATGGCGCTCATCGGCAATGGCTCACAGAGCGAATTCCAGGCCCTGGCGTTTCATACCTTATTGGGCATTACGGAAATCAGCCTCTACGACATCGACCCTGCCGCGACCGCGAAACTGGTAGCCAACCTGCAGGCCTACCCCGCCATTGAGGTGACCGTTGCCAAGACCGTCGCCGAAGCGGTGCGAGGTGCCGATATCGTGACCACGGTCACCGCCGACAAGGCCTACGCAACCATTCTGACGCCTGAGATGATCGAGCCCGGCATGCACCTCAACGCCGTGGGCGGCGACTGTCCCGGCAAGACCGAACTGCATCGGGACATCGTGGAGCGTGCGCGGGTCATGGTCGAGTACGAACCGCAAAGCCGCATTGAAGGCGAAATACAGCAGATGCCCGTCGACTCACCGGTTATCGAGTTCTGGAAAGTCATCGATGGCCAGGTCCAAGGTCGCCAGCACCCAGAGGAAGTCACCCTGTTCGACTCGGTCGGCTTCGCCCTCGAAGACTACTCCGCCTTGCGTTATGTGCTGGACGTAGCCAGAACGCTCGACATTGGCAGCGACATCCAGTTGGTGCCAGAACTGCGCGATCCCAAGAACCTGTTCTCGTTGCTGCAGCCTTCTGCAACAGCCGATGCAAGGCTCCGGGCCTGACGCCACTCGACTCGTCAATGCGTTCACCTGGCGGCCCCTTCGGCTGCCAGGCGAAACCCTGGACAAACCCTCGGTCGTTTGCGCGTTTTTTTTCAGCACCTTCCGCTGCGCGAGCTGCCTGGTTCAACATAATCAAACGACGCGTTTGCATAAAAACCCCATGGCTGTTGCGCCGACCGGTTGAATCCACAGCCAGAAACGGTCGTGCGCTCCAAAGCTGCTTTCGAACAGAAGCAAACCTCGCCAGGCAGCGACCGGCGAGCCACTGCTATGCTGTGTCGAATTCCGTCAGTACGGCCCACCCTGCACGATTCGCATGTTTGTTTGAAGGACGTGCTCACGCGTCTGCCGACGCAGCAGGCAAATGGTATTGCCGAGCTACTGCAGCATAAATGGACGCTTGATTAACCTGCGCAGGGATGTTGATTCAACAGGAGGGCTGCAATGGATCTGAAGTTCAGTCACGTAGATGTGCTGGTTAATAATCTCGACGAAGCCTGTGCTTACTACGCACAGATACTTAATGCCAGGATCTCCAAAACGCTCGTCTGGGAACGAGGTGGTCTGCACGTGCGCTACGCGATTGCGCTGATCGGTCAAGAGCGTTTCATGTTGGTGCAGCCATTGGCGGGGAACCTGAGGGAGCTATTGGACTCCTCGGGAGAAGGGATGATTTATCGCCACTGCTATTCGACACCGGATATCGAGAAGGCCTACGACGAACTGGTGATCGCCGGTGTTCAGCCAGAAGACGAAAACGGAAAGCCATTGGCCCGCGCGAACCTGCAATCCCCGTCCGGGACACGCATTATCTGGTTGCCCAGGCGCTTCGGGCACTTCTCAATCGAAATCCTGGAAGACAAGGCGCTCGAGGCATTTATAGACGCTGCATTTTCCTGAGCGGTGCTGCAATGAACGTCTGCTTGCAGCCAGAAACGGCCTCTCAGGCAGGGCCATCAAGCCCGGCAAGCAAACCACACGGCACAAGCCGCAACCAGGGAGGCCGCGGCTCTTCAAATGCCGGGTTTTGCGCCTGACCGGGGGAATGCCCCTGCCGGCCGACGATAGCGAAATATCAATGACTCGCCGTCGATATGGCGCCAGGCGTCTATCGTTTGCCCTTGATGGCGACTACGGAAAGATAGGCACCCCAAAGCAGGCCGCACACGGTGAGTATCAACTCCGGATTGAAAATGTTCTGATCGACCGGCGCCACCCGGATTTCGCTGTAAAGGCACAAGGCGCCAGCGATCAACGCCATGAAGTAGTTGGTCCGGGTTCTCGTCCGGCGCAGCAACAGAACATTTTTCAGACCCTGCTCTTTCCACTCTTGCCGGGGCATGCACTGGATCTCTTCCAGCAGCACCACACCCCACAGCAACGCGCACAACCAGTAGCCAATCATCATGTAGTCCTCCAGGTGGAACTTTGATTCAACATGAATGCAGCGCGTATTCCGCGCTCAACCTACACATTTTGCAGAGAGGTTAATATGCTTGAGTTGAACGGCTCCCACTATCGACGTTAGCCGGACATCCTTGTGGAGATATCGGCCAAGTGTTTGTAGTGGTTCCACTACAGGCAGGCTGGATCGGCTGTATCGGATGGCAAGGAGTACTAGGTCAACAGGCCGTTTTCGAGTGCATAGCGGGCCAGTTTGGCATTGCTGTCCATCCCGGTTTTTTCCAGGATGCGTGCCCGGTACGTGGTGACGGTACTCGGGCTCAAGTGCAAGATCTGGGCGATGCGGACAATTCTCTCGCCTGCTGCGAGCAGCTTGAGTACTTCAAGTTCCCGGTCGGAGAGTGCTTCGTGGGGTGCCGCGTCGCCCCTGCCGATAGCGTTGACCAGTTTTTCCGCCAGCTCAGGGCTGACGTGCTTGCCGCCTGTGGCCACCTGGCGCACTGCCGCGACCAGGGTGGCTGCGGAAATATCCTTGGTGAGGTAGCCCGCGGCGCCATGCTTGATGGCGCGCAACGCATAGGCCTCGACCGAATGCATGCTCAACATCAGTACGGCGAGTTTTGGCTTCTCTGCACGCATGAGCTTGAGGAGCTGGAGGCCGGTCTTGTCGGGCAGCTGGATATCGACCAGCGCTACGTCGAAATCCTGCTCCCGAATCAGCAGCATTGCGCCCTGTGCCGTCTCAGCTTCACCCGTTACTTCGATCTCGCCGGCAGTCTCCAGCATGCGGCGCACGCCGTTACGCACGATGCTGTGATCATCCACCAGCAAGACTCTGATTTTCTGGTCAGGCATCTGTATTTTCCATTCGTACCCGCAAGGCCCTGAGGCCAGTGACCGGCAAACCACGGAATCGTGCCGCAAAGTTTGACGTTAGCAGGCCGCGATTGCATTGCAAGATGGCAATTTCCCCAGGATCCGGGGCATTGCGCCAACCTTGCTAGTATTCCCTAAGCTGACGCTCGCTTTTCAGCCCGGGAAACACCGCGTGGCATCAATTTTGACTGGACACAGACATGGCCACAGTAACGACACCGATTGAAGATTTCGACATGAAGACGTTGCTGGCAGCGCTAAAGGCGTTGCGCAAAGGTGACTTCACTACGCGCATGCCGGAAGACTGGACCGGCATGCCGGGCAAGATCGCCGACACGCTCAACGAAATCATCGACATGGCGGCCGACACCACCACCGAATTCGAACGCGTGGCGCAATTGATCGGCAAGCAGGGCAAGGTCGATGAGCGTATCCAATTGCCGATGTTGAAAGGCTCATGGCAAAAGATCATCAACTCGAGCAATGCGCTCACCGGCGACCTCATCAGCCCGATGAACGAGATCATTCGCGTTGTCGGTTCGGTGGCCGAGGGTAATCTGAGCCAGCGGGTACCGCCGGTACTCAACGGCCTGAAACTTCGGGGCCAGTTCCTCAAGTCCGCCGGGATCGTGAACACCATGGTGACGCGACTGGGCTCCTTCGCCTCCGAAGTGACCCGCGTAGCCCGCGAAGTCGGCACCGAAGGGATTCTCGGCGGGCAGGCCAATGTCAAAGGGGTGTCCGGCACCTGGAAAGACCTGACCGACTCCGTCAACGACATGGCCGCCAACCTGACCACCCAGATGCGCAACATCGCCTACGTGACGACCGCGGTGGCCAAAGGCGATCTGGGCAAGACAATTACCGTCGAAGCCAGGGGTGAGATTCTCGAGCTGAAAAACACCATCAACACCATGGTCGGCCAGCTCTCCAGCTTCGCTGCGGAGGTGACCCGCGTAGCGCTGGAAGTCGGTACCGAAGGCAAGTTGGGCGGTCAGGCCGAAGTGCGCGACGTATCGGGCACCTGGCGTGACCTGACCGAATCGGTCAACGGCATGGCCGCCAACCTGACCACCCAGGTGCGCAACCTCGCCCAGGTGACGACGGCGGTGGCGCGCGGCGACCTCGGCAAGAAAATCACCGTTGAAGCCAAGGGCGAGATTCTCGAACTGAAAAACACCATCAACACCATGGTCGACCAGCTCTCCAGCTTCGCTGCGGAGGTGACCCGCGTAGCGCTGGAAGTCGGTACCGAAGGCAAGTTGGGCGGTCAGGCCGAAGTGCGCGACGTATCGGGCACCTGGCGTGACCTGACCGAATCGGTCAACGGCATGGCCGCCAACCTGACCACCCAGGTGCGCAACCTCGCCCAGGTGACGACGGCGGTGGCGCGCGGCGACCTCGGCAAGAAAATCACCGTTGAAGCCAAGGGCGAGATTCTCGAACTGAAAAACACCATCAACACCATGGTCGACCAGCTCTCCAGCTTCGCCGCGGAGGTGACCCGCGTAGCGCTGGAAGTAGGTACCGAAGGCAAGCTCGGCGGCCAGGCCGAAGTGCCCGGTGTATCCGGTACCTGGAAGGACCTGACCAACTCGGTCAATGGCATGGCGGCCAACCTGACCACCCAGGTGCGCAACATCGCCAAAGTGACAACGGCGGTGGCACACGGCGATCTCGGCAAGACAATTACCGTCGAAGCCAAGGGCGAGATTCTCGAACTGGAAAACGCCATCAACACCATGGTCGACTAGCTCTCCAGCTTCGCCGCGGAGGTGACCCGCGTGGCGCTGGAAGTGGGTACCGAAGGCAAGCTCGGCGGACAGGCCGAAGTGACCGGTGTATCCGGTACCTGGAAGGACCTGACCAACTCGGTCAATGGCATGGCGGCCAACCTCACCACCCAGGTGCGCAACATTGCCGACGTGACCACGGCTGTGGCCAATGGCGACCTGTCGCGCAAGATCACCGCCGAAGCGAAAGGTGAAATTCTCCAGCTCAAGGAAACCATCAACACCATGGTCGACCAGCTCTCGACCTTTGCCGACGAAGTGACGCGCATGGCCCGCGAAGTGGGGACTGACGGCAAGCTCGGTGGCCAGGCCAAGGTGGCGGGCGTCGGTGGCACCTGGAAAGACCTGACCGACTCGGTCAACAGCATGGCGGCCAACCTGACCAATCAGGTGCGCAACATCGCCGACGTGACGACGGCGGTGGCCAAGGGCGACCTGGGGCGCACGATTACCGTGGAAGCCAAGGGCGAAATCATGGAGCTGAAGAACACCATCAACACCATGGTGGACCAGCTCAACAGCTTTGCCGCCGAAGTGACGCGGGTAGCGCGCGAAGTCGGCACCGAAGGCAAGCTCGGCGGCCAGGCACAGGTGCAAGGCGTGTCCGGCACCTGGAAGGACTTGACCGAAAACGTCAACTTCATGGCCGCCAACCTGACCAGCCAGGTGCGCGGCATCGCCAAAGTGGTGACCGCGGTAGCCAACGGCGACATGAAGAAGAAGCTGACGCTGGAAGCCAAGGGCGAGATCGCCGAATTGGCCGACACCATCAACGGTATGACCGATACGCTGGCGCTGTTCTCCGACCAGGTGACCTCGGTGGCGCGTGAAGTGGGCGTCGAGGGCAAGCTGGGCGGCCAGGCCAACGTGCCGGGTGCTGCCGGCACCTGGCGCGACCTGACCGACAACGTGAACGGCCTGGCGGCCAACCTGACCAACCAGGTGCGCGCCATTGCCGACGTGGCGACTGCCGTGACCAAGGGCGATCTGACCCGCTACGTGGAGGTGGAAGCAAGGGGTGAAGTGGCGGAACTGAAGGACAACGTCAACGAGATGATCCGCAACCTGCGCGAAACCACACGGCAGAACGCGGAACAGGACTGGCTCAAGACCAATCTGGCGAAATTCACCCGCCTGCTGCAGGGCCAGCGCGACCTGGCGGCCGTGTCCAAGATGGTGCTGTCGGAACTGGCGCCGCTGATCAACGCCCAGCACGGTGTGTTCTACATGATGAACGAGAGCCCGCCCGATCCTGCGAAACTCAAGCTGCTGTCGGCCTATGCGTACAAGGGCAACATCAATGTCAACGATGAGTGGCGCCTCGGCGAGGGCCTGGTCGGGCAATGCGCTTACGAGAAGCGGCGCATCCTGCTCACCGACGTACCGGCCAATTACGTCGCGATATCATCCGGACTGGGTGCGGCCGCCCCGCTGAACATCATCGTGTTGCCGATCCTGTTCGAGAACAAGGTCAAGGCCGTGGTCGAAATGGCTTCGTTCACGCGCTACAGCATCATTCATCAAACCTTCCTTGATCAGCTGGCTGAATCGATCGGCATCGTGCTCAACACGATCG
This sequence comes from Pseudomonas sp. 18173, assembly GCF_050432945.1. Classification (NCBI taxonomy): domain Bacteria; kingdom Pseudomonadati; phylum Pseudomonadota; class Gammaproteobacteria; order Pseudomonadales; family Pseudomonadaceae; genus Pseudomonas; species Pseudomonas sp. 18173. Next base: position 14,510 of record NZ_JBKFTN010000011.1, on the reverse strand, counting down.
AAGCCAATATGCGTACCGAGGAACTGCTCAAGCAGTCGCAATCGCTGGCGCAGGAGTTGCAAAGGCAGCAGGAAGAGTTGCGCCAGACCAACGAGGAACTGGAAGACAAGGCTGGAATGCTCGCCGAGCAGAAAGCCGAAGTCGAGAGCAAGAACCGCGAAGTCGAAATCACCAAGCTATCGCTGGAGGAAAAGGCGGAGCAGCTGATGCTGACCTCGAAGTACAAGTCCGAATTCCTCTCCAGCATGTCCCATGAGCTCAGGACGCCCTTGAACAGTTTGCTGATCCTGGCCCAGCAGCTCGGCGACAACGCGGAACACAATCTCACGCCCAGGCAGGTCGAATATGCCAGGACCATCCGGAGCGCGGGCAAGGATCTGCTGGAGCTGATCGACGAGATTCTCTATCTGTCGAAGATCGAGTCGGGTACGGTCACACTGGACCTGAATGAAGCGCTGTTCACCAACCTGCGCGACCAGATCGAACGCACCTTCCGCCCGGTCGCCGAAAGCCGGGGCCTGACTTTCACGATTGAACTGGCGCCTACCCTGCCCCCGGTCATCTGGACCGACGAAAAGCGCCTGCTGCAGGTGGTCAAGAACCTGCTGTCCAACGCCTTCAAGTTCACCGAGCAAGGCAGCGTCAGGATCAGCATCGCACCCGTTGTGTCCGGGTGGAGCGTGGATCACAGCGAACTGAATCACGCCGATGCGGTGGTCGCCTTCGTGGTCACCGACACCGGCATTGGCGTCTCTGCCGGCAAGCAGAAACTCATCTTCGAAGCGTTCCAGCAGGCCGACACCGGAACCTCACGAAAATACGGCGGCACCGGCCTCGGCCTGTCGATCAGCCGCGAACTCGCGCACCGCCTGGGCGGCGAGCTGCGGCTGATCCCCGGTGAGATTGGCAAGGGCAGTGTTTTCGCGCTGTACGTGCCGTTGCGGACACGGGTTGCCGAGCGCCAGGCGCCAGACGAATCTGCGACAGAAGCCGGGACAGTAGCTGACCAGGTCAGGCGCGACCACACGCCTGGCACTTCTGCACAGATACTCGACGACCGCGAGTCTGTCCAACCCGGGGACCAGGTACTGCTGATGCTCGAGGGTGACGCCCGATTCGCCAGCATTCTGCTCGAGGCCGCGCGCCAGAAGGGATTCAAGGCGATCGTCGCAACCCGTGGCGCGGATGCACTGGAGCTTGTCGAGCGCTTCAAACCCGCCGCGATCACCCTGGACCCGGGCCTGACAGACATCGATGGCTGGCTGCTGCTCGAGCAGTTGAAGCGAAATTTCGCCACGCGCCACATCCCGGTCCAGATCATTTCGGCCGATGACGACCGCACACGCGGGCTGCGCTATGGCGCATTCGATTTTCTGCTCAAGCCGGTCACGGCCGACGAGATTCAAAATGCGCTGGTCGGCATCGTGGCATTCGCAGGGCGCAAGACCAGGAGCCTGCTGCTCGTCGACGGTGACGAAGGTAATCGCGCCCGCATGCTCGATCTGCTCGGCAATACCGACGTGAAGATCGCAACGACCGACAGCAGCGCAGACGCCTTGAAGAAACTGGCAAAGAAACGCTACGACTGCATGGCAATCAACCTCAAGCTGCCCGATGCCTCCGGCATCAGCTTTCTCGAGGCGTTGCAGGAAGACCACGCCAGGCGTGAATTGCCGATTGTCGTCTATGGCGCACAGACGCTGACCCGGCAGGAACACGAGCGATTCCGGACACTGCTCGGCAAGGGTGTCATCAAGGCCGTTCAATCCCCGGAGCGCATACTCGACGAAACCGCGCTGTTTCTGCACCGCGTCGTCGCCAGGCTGCCGCAGACCCAGCGCAGGATGCTGGAAAAACTCTATGAGGGCTCGGACAGTCTGGAGGGTAAAAAAGCCCTGGTGGTCGACGATGACGTGCGCAACATCTTTGCCCTGACCAGCGTGCTCGAGTGCAACAAAATGCAGGTGGCTACCGCCGAAAACGGCCGGACCGCCATAGAACTGCTGCAGCAGCAGCCCGATACCGACATCGTCCTGATGGACATCATGATGCCCGAGATGGATGGTTTTGAAACCATGCGCCAGATCCGTACATTCAAAAGGTTTGAAACCCTGCCCATGATTGCCCTGACAGCCAAGGCGATGATGGGTGACCGTGAAAAGTGCCTCGAGGCCGGCGCATCGGACTATGTCAGCAAGCCGGTGGATACCGACCAGCTGCTGTCGCTGATGCGCAAATGGCTGTATCGATAACGCTGCAGGCGCCAGCGCAAACCGAGTGGCATGAATATGCAGCAGGAACCCCCGGTACTCAAAGAGACAACCCAGGTGCGGCAACCGCTCCCGCCTGATGGCGTGCCCGCCTCCGTGTTGCTGGTGGATGACAATCCCGCCAAGCTGACGGCGCTGGCCGCGGTGATGGCCGACATGGGCCTGGATATTGCCACGGCGACGTCCGGGCGCGAAGCACTGCGCCTGCTATTGCAGCGCGATTTCGCCGTCATCCTGCTCGACGTGAAAATGCCCGTGATGGACGGTTTTGAAACCGCGGCCCTCATTCACGGCCGCCCCAAGTCGGCCCACACGCCCATCATCTTCGTCACCGCCGAGGCCGATACGGATACCGAGCGTTTTCGCGGTTATACGTCCGGCGCCGTGGACTACATCTTCTCGCCGATTGTGGCCGAGGTGCTTCGCGCCAAGATCCGGGTGTTTGTCGACCTGTTCTACCTGCAGCGCAAACTGACGATGCAGGCCGAAGAGTTGCTGCAATCGAAGCGGCAGCTGCGTGAACTGGCCTCCTATCAGGAGCACATCAAGGAAGAGGAGCGAAAGCGCATCGCACGCGACATCCATGACGAGCTGGGGCAGAGCCTGCTGGCATTGCGAATCGATGTCTCCATGCTGCAGGCCCGCACCAGTACCCTGCACCCCAGGCTCAACGAAAAGGCCAGCGATGCGCTCAATCACCTCGATACGGCCATCCGCAGTGTCCGCAGCATCATCAATGAACTGCGGCCACCGGTACTCGATCTGGGATTGCAGGCAGCGATCGAGTGGCAACTGGAAGAGTTCCGCCAACGCAGCACGGTCGAGTGCACGATGTCGGTGAAAGACCCGGATTTGCGTTGCGAACTGAATGAAAAATCCGCCACGACACTGTTCCGCATCGTGCAGGAGTCACTGTCGAACATTGCCCGGCACGCGCAAGCGACGCAGGTGCACATCGAACTCCACAGGGACGGGCGCCGGCTTTACCTGCAGATCAAGGACAATGGCGTCGGCATGACCGATCGCAAGAAAGCGAACTCGTTCGGACTGGTGGGAATGAAGGAACGCATCAGCATGCTGGGCGGGGAATTCACCATCGACAGCGCACCGCACAAAGGAACGAGACTGACGATATCGCTGCCACTCGACTGAGCCCGATGGCATTGAAATGTGTTGACCCCTGCCCTTCGGACGGGCCAACCAGGGTCGGTATATTTTAATCTTCGCTCCCTGAGAGACCGCACGATCAATCGCACAGATGGCATAATCGCAAACTGTTTATAACAGGTGCGCATGAATGACCGTCGAAAGCTATGACCAACTCGCGATCTTCTCGGCCGTGGCCCAAGAGCGCAGTTTCACCCGCGCTGCCGCCAGGCTCGGCATGTCTCAACCGGCCTTGAGCCGCGCGATGCGTCAGCTGGAGGAGCGACTGGGGGTCAGGTTGCTTGCTCGCACCACCCGAAGCGTTTCCCCCACCGAAGCCGGCGAGCATTTGCTGCGGGTGATCGCCCCCCGGTTCGAAGAAATCGACAGTGAGCTGGCATTGCTCAGCGAGTTCCGCGACAAACCGGCCGGCAAATTGCGCATCACGGCCGGTGAGCACTCGGCAATGACGCTGTTGCATCCGGTGCTGGCGAAGCTGCTGCCCGACAATCCCGATCTCAGTATCGAAATCATCGTCGACTACGGCTTGACCGACATCGTCGCGCAAGGTTTCGATGCCGGTGTTCGCCTGGGCGAGCAAGTCGCCAAGGACATGATCGCGATGCGCATCGGCCCTGACATGCGCATGGCAGTGGTGGGCTCCCCGGCGTATTTCACCCGATACCCCAGGCCGGTCGTCCCCAGTGATCTCATGGTGCACAACTGCATCACCCTGCGCATGCCGACTTACGGCGGGCTGTTCCTCTGGGAGTTCGAAAAGGACGGGCAAGAACTGAAAGTACGGGTCGAAGGCCAACTGGTGTTCAACAACATCGCCATGCGCCTGGAGGCGGCCCTCCAGGGACTGGGACTGGCCTATATGCCGGAGGACCTGGTGCTGGAGCATGTCGCGCAAGGCCGGTTGGTTCGCGTGCTCGAAGACTGGTGCGAACCCTTCTCCGGCTACCACCTCTACTACCCGAGCCGGCGCCAGAGTTCACCGGCCTTCACCTTGCTGCGCGAAGCCCTGCGCTATTTGGGTTGATTCGACAGGACGCTCTCCAGCACTTGACCGGCACGCGTGGCCGCGCCGGCATCGCCCTGATCAGCCAGCAGTTGAACCAGCTGACGTAACTGCGCAGCCGTCAGGCCGACCCGCAGGCTGGCAGCCATGTGCGAACGCAGTTGCGGCTCGACGCCAGGAGTGACGGCTAAAGCCGCGACGGTGGCCAGTTCACGACTTTGCCAGTCCAGGTTATCGCGCTCGAAGATGTCGCCGAACAGATGCGCCTGCAAGTACTGGTTGATGACGGGAGCGAAGTCGAACAACGGGCCCTGCACCGGCGCACCGGCGATTCGCGTCTGATTGGCCTTGCCCGCCGCCAGCAGTTCATCGCCGACGGGAATGTCCCGGCCGGGCTCGCGCCCCGGATCGTCCTGAACCCCGCGTTGCTTTCGTGCCTCGACCACCTTCATCAGCTCGCCGAGTGCATTGAGGCTGCGTGGAAAGCCGCTGTAGGCGTAGAGTTGCACCAGAACTTCCTTCGCCTCGCTGACCGTCAGGCCGGCATTCAGCCCTTGATTCAATGCGATATTGAGCGCGGACATGTTGCTCGTGGCCATGGCGGCGGCCATCAACGGGATGGCCTGTTGTCTGGCGGACAGCGTCTCGGACATTGCCGGGGTCGCAGGCTTGGCTTGCGGTGCCTGCGTACCTTGAGCGTTGTATTGCTCGTCGGTCACTTTCTCCAGCCATTGCACACTCTTGCCATCCACCGAGCCAGTCACGGCCAAGTGCGTCATGGCGCTAGTCGCAGCGGCACCATGCCAGTGCTTGACGCCCGGAGGGCAGACGATCACGTCGCCCGGGTGAATTTCCTGCATCGGCTTGCCCCATTCCTGGACCAGCCCCACGCCGGAAGTCACCACCAGTCGCTGCCCTGCAGGGTGGGTATGCCACGCCGAGCGCGCCCCCGGTTCAAAGCTGACATAAGCACCGGAAGCATTGATCTCGTCCGTGGCGGGAAACAAGGGATCGACGCGCACCCGCCCGGTGAAATAGTCCGCAGGCCCCGCAACCGAAGCCTGGGTGCCTGCCCGGCTGATCTGCTGCACAGTCCGGGACTCACTGGCATTGTCTGCACCGGCAGCGTCGGCAAAAGGCGCCGCGGCACACACCGCGATGCCTATCAAGGTGTTCTTCATGAGGACGTATCCCTTCAAGTCAGAGCGTTCTGGCGTAAAACGCGGTCAACTGGCCCATGGCGACGTCCACATACGCAGGCACCCAGTAGGTGTCGATGTGGGTCGCGCCATCGATGGTGAACAGTTTTTTGTCCCGGGTACCGGTGGCCTTGGCAAAGGCCTGTTGCGACATGTACAGGCTGTCGGCCTTGCTGCCCGCGATCATCAGTAACGGCTTGTCGATCAACTCGATCTGATCCGTGGCATCGAAGCTCATCAGGTCCATCAGGCTGCTCTGTGTGTAACGGAAGGTCGAGTTGGGATGAGCGTGGGTCTTGCCGTAGTACTCGAAGCCCTGTCGATACAGATCGAACGGCAGCTTGGCGATCTGCTCATCAGTCAGCCGGGCATCACCGACGTAGAGCACTTCCCCACCCGCCGCTTCCTGGGCGCGGGCCGCCGACGCCTGCTGCAAGCGCTCCTGGATCGTCGACAGCTGCGAATCCTGGTAACCATTACGGCGAACCAGCCCGGAGTTGAACAGGCTCAAGGTCGCAATCGACTGGAAGCGCTTGTCGGTTCGCGCCGCCGCCAAGGAATAACCGCCACCGCCGCAGATACCCAGCAAGCCCAGGCGCTTGCTGTCTGCGCCGGGATAGCTGGCAATGAAGTCCGCCATGCCATGGATGTCTTCAATGCGATGCGCCGGTTTGTCGACATTGCGCGGCTCACCACCACTGGCCCCTTGGTACGCCGCATCCGCCGTGATCGTGATGTAGCCCTGATCTGCCAGACGCTGGGCATACAGGCCCGCAACCTGCTCCTTCACCCCACCGTTGGGGTGCGCCACGACGACGACCGGGTATTTTTTCGCCACATCATAGTTCGCCGGGGTGTAAACGTTGGCGGCTATGTCCAGGCCATTGAGTTTGTAGGTGACCGGGTGGATGTTGACCTTGCCCGGCTCGTTTTTCGTCAGCGCACCACCGTAGGACAATGTGAATGGATTCTGCTTGTAGTCCGCAGCCTCGGCTTCGGCACCGGACATGCCGATCATGGCGGCCATCAACGTGGCCTTGAGCGTGGTTCGCATCATAGGAATACTCCTGAGATTTCAAGTGTGTGAGGGTGGTTGGCCGATATCGCCACACTGCTGGTCAATCCAGATGTTTGTCAGCGAGAAACCGCGAAACCAGATCCGCGATCTCGACGTTGTTCATGTCCGAAAAAGGAAAGTGGCTATTGCCCTTGATACCGATCTCGGGCAAGTGAACGAGCCTGGCGTCACCGCCATGGCGATTCACCGCATCGCGCCACAGCCGCGCCATCTCGAGCCGCGCGCGCCAACTGTCCTGGGCCGGTAGCCGAACGGGTTGGTCGGGGATGTTGTCGCCGTAGAAAATAACGATGGGGATTTGGGTCAGTGTTTTGAACTGCTCCGCCGATACGGCCTGGCCCGAGAGCGTGTCGAACGCGCTGGCAATCGGTGCGGGCACCTCCCCTTCAGGAAACACGAAACCGCTGCCCGGTTCGAACGCCACGATGGCCCGCACGTTTGAGTTTCTGATCGCCGCCAGCCAGCCGGGGCCGCCGCCCTGGGAGTGTGTAAACAAGATCGCCGGACCGGTCTTTTCCAACAGAGCAGAAACGCCATTGGATACGACCTCAATGTCGTAGGGCCCGGTATTGGGTGTCATCGCCCGAAAGAACTGCTCCAGCGCCGCCTGCCCACGTGGAAACTGGCTGCCCTCGAAACTCTCGGGCCACAGGCCGATGCGGAACTGGTTGAACCACAACTGCTCGTCCGGCACCGGTTTGATCGTCGTTTCAACCAGGCTGCGTCCCGCATCACCACGGCGCGGCTGGTCGATCAGGTACGTGGAAAATCCTCGCCGCAGGAAAATGTTCTGGAACCCTTCACGGCCGTCGGCCGTTGTCTCCCAGGACTTCGCGGACTGCCCCGCCCCATGCAACATGAGAATCGGCAGCGGACGAGCGCCGACGGGTATCTGATAAAACGCATACACATGGTCGCCGTGATAGGTCTGGCCATCGGGCATCAACGGTTTGTAGGGGTCGAAGGTTCCCGGCTGGATGATCGATCCACCGCCGGCAGTGAGGCTGCCCTGATCCTTGATGATCAGCGGGGCGTGATCGTCTGCGCCGACACACGCACCGGCGCCCAGTGCGAAACAAAGACTGCCGGCCTTCGCCGCGGCGGGTATGCATTGACGGATGAGGCTCTGGATCATGGCTTGCTCTCGGATTGATATCGCCGAGAAGCAAATTACCTTTCAACGATTAATCGATAAAGCGAGCCAATCACATAGCACTGATACCAGATTCACATAAATCTGATTGATAGTTCACCACTTGCGCAAGTGGTGAACCTGGGCCGGATGCAGTCCTTGGCGACAGACTGCAATCGGCTGTGGATCCAACCGTTCATCTTCGCTGTATTGAGATGGAGAAAGGTCGTGATTCACACGATCCCAGCGCGACCTGCAGCCGTTGCTGCGCCAGGCTTTGATAATTCGCTACGAACTCACTCCACCTGCGACCTTACGGACCGATACAACCTCAAGCTTGTCGGCATAGCTATGGCGATGCTTGATAGTTTGCTGATCATCCGTAATGACTTTGGTAATCGCGTCCAGGCTACAAACATGCGAAAAGGCCTTGTATCCAAGCTTGGAGCTATCGGCTAGAACGATGGTCTGATTCGCCGAGGCGATCATCGCCTGCTTGATTGGAATTTCGACCGTGTTGATATTGGTGATACCACTTTCCGGATGCACGCCCTCAGCCCCCAGGAACGCCCAGTCAGTGTGGATGTTCTCGAATTTTTGCACGGTGTCGGGCCCCACCAGGGTGAAAACATTGTTGAGCATCATGCCGCCGGCGACATGCAGCGTAATACTCGGGTGCTGGGAGAGCTGCATCGCGATCATCAGGTCATTGGTAATGACCGTGATGTTCTTGCGCGCTTTCAGTGCTAGCGCCAATTGAAACACCGTCGAGCCGTTATCGAGAATGATCGATTGACCGTCCTGGATATAGTCCAGTGCGGCCAAGGCAATCGCAGCTTTGCCCTGCTCATGCATGCTGCGTCGTACGTTGTACGGCGTATCACCTTGATCAGCATCCTGCGACGGAAGCACACCGCCGTGGGTTCGAATCAGCTTGCCGCTGTTCTCCAGGAATGACAGGTCCCGGCGGATGGTGGAACTGTCGACCGAGAACATTTCGGACAACTCGGCGGCATTGACGTAGCCACGTTCTTTTATGAGTTCCACGATCTGGAGCCGCCGTTCGGACGCTGTCATTTTCTGCTCATTGACTGAAAGGGATTGCACGATTGCGTGCAAAGAGTAGCCATTTAACCCATTGAACGCAAAGGAGCCAACCGTCAAGACAGAAGCGCAGCGCCCATGGCACCCGCGCCATCACCCAACGCGGATATCACGATACGCGTGCTTAACTCGAAGCCTTTTGAACGCACCAACGATGCCTGGACCGCGTCTTCATAGAGCGGAAAAAGCTGCGCCGCACTGCCGCTCAACACAGTCAGATCTGGCCCGTAGAGCGACATCAACGCCCCCAGGCCCCTGCCGACCTGATGCCCGTACTGCTGAAACAGCTGGGCGATACGGGAATCGTTTTGACAAAGGTCTCGATAGAAACCCAAGTCATGCTGCTCATAGGCGATACTGGGCACCAGCCTCGTCAGTTCGGCCTGTAACCAGGTACGTGAGGCCAGGGTTTCCCAGCAACCGGACACACCACAGTAGCAAGGGGTGTCTGAGTGACCGACGGGAATATGCCCGCCTTCCGGGTGCGCACCGTTCGCCATTCGCAGCGGCTGGCCATCGAGCAGCAAGGCCACGCCGACACCGGTTCCCAGCGTGACGGCGAGCATTCTTTTGCTGCCCGCACCGGTGCCCAAATGGAACTCGCCCAAGGCTGCCGTCACCGCGTCATTATCGATACGCACCGGCACCTGCAGATACGCCGACAACTCAGTTACCAGAGGCAATGCCGAAAACGTCGGCAATGTACTGGGGTTCTCGATGACCCCGGCCGCCGTATCTACCGGCCCACTGGCGCCGACTCCCAACGACAGCAGGGTTTTGCCATTCGGCACAAGTGCGAGGATGACACGAGCCAATTCCAATGAGCGATTTTGACGGTCGAATCGCTCGAAGGAAGATGTGGACACGGTGACCGCAGCGATTTCTCGACGATTTTCAAGGATGACCACGCGAATGCCCGTGCCGCCGATGTCGACGCCGGCCCGAACACCACCCTCGCCTGCCCAACTCATAGTTTCACCGTGATCTTATTGCCATAGAGAAATTCGCCCGGGACCAGGCCGCGTGCCCGCGCGAAGGTCACTGTAAAGTGCTGGATGTAAAGAATTCCGGCGATCAGGCGGGTCAATTCATCCTGCCCGCTGGTAGACAACAGTTCGCTTTGAGCATAAGCCTTTGGCCCGATGGTCACCACGGTCGTACCATTGGCGAGCAAATCCTGGGCGAGGGTTTCCAGGGTGCTGTCCGTGCCGTCACCGATCAACAAAGCAATCATGCCGGGGCCTGAGGTTTCCAGTGGTCCGTGACGGAACTCTCCGCCCAGATATCCTTCGGCCATGACCTTGCACGCTTCCTTCAAAATCAGTGCCCCTGTCATCGCCGTGGCGCCATCGGCACCAATTCCCACCAACGCCAAGCGCGGCTCAGCGTTATCAAAGGCGCTGTCAGTCAGTTTTTGAACCTGTAGGCGGTCTTTGATGAGACTCGCCATGTTTTTCCGAAAGTTGTTCAGTGTCGCCAATAGCGGCGCTTCACTTTCGCCCCGCAGCGCCAGGGCCAAGCGGGCTTGTGCGACCAGGGTGTTGATGTAGCTTTTAGAGCTGACCGTCGCTTCAGCCCCGGATTTGAGCGCCACCAAAATATCGCAGGCCTGCGCCAGCGCGCTGTTTTCCGCGTTGGTGACACCAATGATGGTTTTCGGCCGTTTCGTACCGGTCAATTGCGCCAACAACGACACAATCTCACCGCTCATACCGGACTGCGAAGTCGCCCACAACAAAGTGTCAGAGGTGATCAGTTGCGGGAAATCCAGCAAGCGGCCCGCATCGATGCGCCAGACTGGCAAGCCACGGGCAGCAAAGTCACGTTCGATTGGCAGCGCGGTGTAATCGGAAGAGCCCATGCCCGTGAGAATGATGCGGTCATAGGAGGCCAAGTCCAGTTCAGCCAGTGCAGCAGGCAACCTGTAAGCCAACTGATCATCCAGCGCAGCGATTTGGTCGTTAATGTCGAGTTCATAAGGACTGGCAGAAAAAGACATCAGAAAACTCCGAGATGAGTGTGCGTGTTTTTCAATCCTATATGCACGTTTTCGTGCAGTCAACGCGCGAATTATGATTTTAACGACACAAAACCAAGTGGCACCGCCGGTAAAATACACGTTTTAGGGTATTGACTGCACGTTTGCGTGCATCAATACTCATCTCCTCAGAGGCTCGGTGCGCATTACCGCTCCTCGTACCACAATAAGATGAGGAGATTTCGATGAACGATGATCACCCCCACTCCACGCCGACGACCGGTTTGCAAAGTAATTCCGTCGGTCTGGTTACCGTGCTGATGCAAAGCATTGCCCAGATCGCCCCCGCTGTCGGCGTACTCACCACGATTGCATTCAATACCCAGCAAGCGGGCCTCGGCGCGCCCTCGGCCTACATCGCAGCCTTTATCATCGGCCTGATCGTGGCCGTGTCCCTGGCGCAATTGGGCAAGCATTTTCCTTCCGCAGGCGGTTTCTACACCTACGTCAGCGCCACGGTCGGCCCAAGTGCCGGCTTCATGGTTGGCTGGCTCTATTCCTGGATCGTGGCGCTGATTCCAGGGGGGCTGGCCGCGTTTACCGGGTACGTTCTGCAAACTGAAATCAGCAAGAACTATGGAATCGACGTTCCGTGGCAGTACACCGCGGCCGCCATCCTGCTAGTCGTCGGCTACATCGCCTATAAAGGCATCAAGACCTCCGGCAAGATGTTGACCTTGTTGTCTGTGGTAGAGATGTTGATCGTCGCGGCGCTGGCGATGGGCGGACTGATCTCTCCGGGTGAAGGCGGCGTGTCGCTGGCAGGTTTCAATCCGGCCAACAGCACCAGCTCCCACGGTTTTTTCCTGGCGGTCGTGTTGTCGATTTTCGCTTTCACAGGCTGGGAAGGCGCAGCGGCCGTTGCCGAAGAGGCGCGCAACCCGCGCAAGGTTATCCCGCAGGCCATCATCGGTTCGTTGATTCTCCTGGGTGTCTATTACGTGTTCTGCGCCTGGGGCATTCAGACCGGCTGGGGCATTGCGCACCTTGATACGCTGGCCGACTCGAAGGACAGCCCGGCGTTTTCCGTCGCTCATCGACTCTGGGGCAATGGCTGGATTCTGATTCTGCTGGCGCTGCTCAACTCCGGCATTGCGGTGTGCATCGCTTGCACCGTGGACTCGACCCGCAACTGGTACGCCATGGCCCGCGCAGAAGCGATTCCTGGTTGGTTGAAAAAAATTCACCCCGTGCACCGCACCCCTCACGCAGCGATCCTGACTCAAACGATTATGGCGTTGGTCGTCGCGCTGGTGGGCGGCAGTTTCATGCAACCCGATCAGGCCTTTTTCCTGCTGGCGACACTGGCAACCATCATTTACGTGTTCGTCTACTTCATGGGCAACATTGGCGTCGCTCGCTTTTTCACGACTGTCATGCGCAAGGACTTGAACGTCATCGTGCACATCCTGTTCCCAATCATCTCGACCATCGCGCTGTTCGCCGTCCTTTACTACTCGCTTGTGCCGCTGCCGGAACCTCCGGTGGGTTACGCACCGATCGCTTTCATCGTGCTGATGATTCTCGGCCTATGGCGTCTGGTGCATCTCAAGCGCAGCGGCAGCGACACCTGGAAGACGCTGTCCAAGTACGTGGTGGAGAACGACAACAGCGCCGGAGCTTCATCACGACCGGCGTCATCTGCCGCGCATCTGTCTGCGGCACGAAAAGCCTGACACCTCGATTCAAGGCAGCCCCGGATACATGGGGCTGTTTCAGCCAAACATGTCTTTACCGGGTTACTCAAGATGGTCAATAAGGTTAACGAATTTGATTACGTCATCGTCGGTGCAGGATCGGCAGGCTGTGTCCTGGCCAACCGCCTGACCGAAGACTCCAGCGTGACGGTCTGCCTGATTGAGGCCGGACCCAGCGATAAAAGTATTTTTATCAAGATGCCCGCCGCCCTGACCTTTCCCATTGAAAGCGATGTATTCAATTGGAAATTCGAGAGCGAACCCGAGCCCGAACTGCACGACCGGGTAATCGGCCAGGCACGCGGCCGTTGCCTGGGCGGCAGCTCATCAATCAACGGCATGGTGTATGTCCGAGGCAGCGAACACGACTATGACCATTGGCGCACGCTGGGCGTCGAGGGTTGGGATTTTGCCGATTGCCTGCCGTTCTTCCGCAAGATGGAAAGTTTCGAAAATGGCGCCGACCCGATGCGGGGTGCGGACGGCCCGATCACTGTGGTGCGCAGCAAGGCTGACCACCCGCTGTATCAGTCGTTCCTGGACGCCGGCCAGCAATTCGGTCTGGACGACGCCGGCGACTACAACAGCGGCAATCAGGAAGGTGTACACGTCACGCAGACCACCATCCGCAATGGCGTGCGCTGCAGCACGAGCCTCGCTTATCTGAAACCGGCGATCCGCCGGCCGAACCTGACGGTCCTGACCAATTGCCTGGTCAAGCGTGTGAACCTGGAAGGCAGTGTTGCCTGTGGCGTCACGGTGCAGCACAAGGGCGAACAGAAAATCATCCACGCTGCCCGGGAAGTCGTGCTTTGCGCCGGCACCATCGGCTCCCCTCACCTACTGATGCTGTCGGGTATCGGCAACCGCGATCACCTTGCCGCCCATGGCGTTATATCGCGAGTGCACCTGCCCGGTGTCGGTGCCGACCTGCAGGATCATGTGGTGGCGCCGTTGCGCTTCAAGTCACCTTCGGGCGTATCCATTTGCAAAGAGTTGAATACCTTCGGCCGATTGAAGCTCGGAGTGCAGTGGTCACTGTTCAAGACAGGCCTCGGGGCCACGCCGTTCTTCGAGGTGGGGTCATTCTTCAAGAGCAGCGACGACGTCGACTACTTCAACATGCAGCATGAATTCCTGCCCTTCCTCGCGGACTTCCAGTCCGGCAAGGTGCATATTGCCGACGGCTTCCAATACTTCGTCAGCCAGATGCGCCCGCACAGTCGCGGCAGCATCACGTTGCGCACCGCCGATCCACGTCACAAACCGGTGATTCGCTTCAACTATCTGACCGATCAGCGCGACGTTACACAGATGGTCGATGGCATTCGCAAAACCCTGGAAATGGTCGAGCAGCCGGCCTGGTCGCGTTATCGCGGTGAATCGGTGGACACCCCCGGCCTCAAGGCAACAGATAGCGAGCTGGCCGCGTGGCTACGCCAGGTGGCCAACACCGAGCACCACCCCACCAGTACCTGCCGCATGGGCTCGGACGACTTGGCTGTCACCGACAGCCAAGGTCGCGTGCATGGCGTGAGCCGTCTGCGAGTGGTCGATGGCTCCATCCTTCCACGTGTACCGACGGCCAATATCAATGCACCGATCATCATGGTGGCGGAGAAAATTGCCGCCACAATGTGTGCCCGCTAAAGCGTGGTGCTGCCCGGCCGCGACATGAAAATCGCGACCGGGCGTATTGGTGATACCTCGCGACACTTGCAAAAGGAAACCCGCAGCGATGGCGTACTACCGCACTCCTCATGACGTTACCGCCCTGCCCGCCTGGCAGGCGTTGAATGACCACCGCCAAGCCATGCAGGAT